>JARIGY010000102.1 GCA_029288535.1 Candidatus Tayloriibacteriota bacterium
AACGCGACAGCCTGCTTCCGGGTCGGCCATGCCACATGCTTGAGCTCTCCCCTTGTCTCTTTGAGATAATCGCTGAATGCCATAATGGTTTAACTATACCTTATATTTCGGGTAATAAAAAAGCCCTCCTGGGCAATACCCTTCTATAATACTGTATTGGGGCTTTTTGTCAAATATAAATCTACCGGATCTCGTACGTAATAGTCACATTTGAAGTGTAATCGTTCTCCCCTGTCTGGATCTGCGGAACGGAAGCCGCGTCGGAAGCCATTTGAGGCGCCATGTTTCTGGCACCGTACATGATAGGATTGTTGTTGTCTTCTTGAAAGTCAGTAATGCGGACCAGGCGGACACCGAGCTGCGAAGCGAGGACATCGGCTTTTGCCTTTGCGTCGTCAATGGCTTTCTGGCGGGCGCTTGCCGTGACTGCGTCCGGGTTGTCGAGCGTAAGGCTCAGGCTGCCGATATTCTTGATGCCAACCGAAGTAAGACCGGCGAGGATCGCACCGGCTTGATCTGTCTTGCGGACTTTGACTTCGACAGACTGGGTGACTTCGTAGCCGGTAAGAACCTGGTTACTCGGACACGGCTGACCGGGAAGGCACGCCTGGTTCCTATATTCGTAGCGCGGATTTGAATTGTAGCCCTGGGTCTTGATGTCCTTATCTTCTATACCCTGGCTTTTCAGGTACGCGATAGCCTTGTTGTTCAAATCTGAAGCTTTGGTTTGGGCGTCCTTTGAAACAGCGGCCTGCTCATCGACAGTAAACGAAAAGCTGGCGACGTCGGGCTTGGCGCTGACTTTGCCCGTACCGGTTACGGTGATCGATGCCGCTTTTGTCGGATCGACTGGAGCATTCCATGACTTCAAAACACTGACTGACTGCAATGCCAAAAACAAAGCCAAGAAAGAAACCATCGTGATCATCGCGATCCGGATCGGACGCACAAACGCAAAAAATTGTTCATTCATATACTACAGTATACTACGAACTTCGCCGAGATGCGCAATGAAGAAAAGCACAAGAAAGAAACCGAGGGCGAGTGAAACGGCAACAAGACCGGCGCGCTCGCCGTGCGACAGGTCGGTAACCCGCTCGCCGTTCGTATGCCTATGGATGCGGCTGAATATGGAAATGACCAAGCATAGGAGCGAAGCGCCCAGCACCCAGCCGCCAATGACATCGGTCGCCCAGTGAACCTCAAGGAAAACTCGGGACAGGCCGATCAGGAAAATCACAGCGATAAAAAAGATCGCAACCAGAACCTTCAGCCACTTCCTGCGGAGAATGTGTATCGAGAAAAAACAGATGCAGCCGTAGAAAAGCGTGCCGAGAAGGGCGTGGCCGCTCGGAAATGAATAGCCGTGGCGAGCGACTGCAAAAACGGTTTCGGCAGGCCGGCTGCGCGCAAGCAGATCCTTGAAGAAAAGAGCGGCCACTTCTCCGAGGATGATGCCACCGAGAAACAGGCCGGCGATGCGCTTGCGATGGACGATGACGACAATGGCAAGCAGGCAGGCCTGGAACGCGATGATCATTTCCGGATTGGCGAGGTATGTAAGCGCAAGCATGAATCGCGCACTATCCGGCGAAGACCTGAACGGCACGAAGAACGCGTCGACACGGCGATCGAAATTTACCAGCATTGCATAGGAAGCGCCATGAGATAGAAGGGTCAGAGCAGTTGCAAAAAATACAACAAGAAGAACAGCGGCAAGCGCAATGAGTTTCTGCGGAGTGCGATGATGCATGCTATTTATTGTAGCACGCGCAATTTATACAGCCCGCAATATCAATAGGACTCCAAGTACAATCAATGCGCCGCAGATAATGAGAAGCCGGGCGCGGCTCTGATCGCGCCGAATGACGAATACCGGTTCGGGCGCGGCAGGGTTCTTGCCCATATAGGCAACGAGCGAGTCGCGCAAATGCTGCCGCTCGTCATCCCGCAGCGAAACATGCGTCGATTCTTTTTGCAATGTATGCAGTGTTAGCAGCCGGTTCATTGTTCGTTTTGAGAATTCACTTTAAGCATCTCCTGGACTTTTTTGATGCCGCGATTGATGCGGACCGAAACGGCATTTTCCGATTCGCCGAGGATTTTGGCGATCTCTTTCGGAGAGTAATCGTTGACATAGCGCATCAGGATGACATCCCTGTATTTGCTGTCGAGCTTGTTGATGTGGGCAAGGACAGTGTCGACTTCCACGCTGAAAATCGTTTTCTTGTGCTCGTTGATCGGCGCATCGAAACCCGTAGCTTCCTGGAGAGCTTCAAGGGAAACCGCTTTTTTCTTGCGATACTCGTCGATAATGAGATTGTTGGCGACTTTGAAGATGAAGCCTTTGATATTCTTCACTTCCTTGCCGGCGGCGATATATTCCCAGGTTCGGGCGAATGTCTCCTGCACCAGGTCGAGGGCAAGCTCGCGATTTGAGAGCTTGAAAAAACAGTGTCGGAATAACTGATCCGCCATTTCATCATACAAAGCGACGAAGTCTTCTGTTATTGCCATGGTGACTAAAAGTTAGAGACGCACCACTTCGGGGTTTCTTACAGATGAGGCTGCCGGTGCATTTAATGAAGATTCATTATACACCCTCGGATTTTAATTTAAAGCGAAGACCAACGGGCGAAAATGCCGGACGGCAAAAGCTTCTTGGAAGCTGATTCGCGGATAGCGAGCTCGCCGACAGACACAGCGCCCGGGAATGATTTCATGAGATCGGCGAGCGCGTTGGCATATGAAAGAGCCGAGTAGCCCGACGAGTAGCCGTTTATAATGATAAAAAGCGGATTGGGAGCAAGAAGTTTTTTGCAGGCGTCGAGAAACGGTACGAATTTCTCTTCTATTTTCCAAACCTCGCCTTTCGGACCGTGGCCGAAGCTCGGCGGATCCATCATGATGGCGTCGTAGGTATTGCCGCGGCGGATCTCGCGCTCGACAAAAGCGAACGCATCATCGAGAAGCCAGCGCACCGGCCTGTCTGCAAGTGCGGAAAGTTCGGCATTGTCCTTTGCCCACTGCAGCGCGACTTTCGAACCGTCGACATGCGTGACTTCCGCTCCGGCAGCAAGCGCGGCAAGCGTCGCTCCGCCGGTGTACCCGAAGAGGTTGAGGACTTTTATTTTTTCTTTTCCAGCTATCTGCTCCCCGATCCATTTCCAATTTTGCGACTGCTCTGGAAAAAGGCCCGTATGCTTGAACGACGTGGGCCGGATCCAGAATTTCAGGCCGCCGAAAGCGATGTCCCAGCGGACAGGCAGCCCGTGCGCCATTTTCCAGCCGGCCTTTTCATCGGTGCGCAAAAACTTCGCGTGGGCTTTTTCCCATTCGCTTTCCGGCAAAGTTTTTTTCCATAACGCCTGCGGGTCCGGTCGGGACACGAGAAACGCACCGTAGCGTTCTAGCTTTTCGCCGTCGCCGCTATCGAGCAGTTCGTAATCCTTTTCTGGTTCGGTGATGAGAGTTTTAAGGTTCATGAAGGCACTATAACAAAGTTATCTGTTTTCTAAAAGAAAACCTTATTTTTGCACTTGATTCTGAGTTTGCTGTTCAAGTTGAATTTTAAAATAATCAGGATTATTTTTTATTTGATCAGAAAGTTGTTGCTGGTTTTGTAAAGAATAGACAAAAACAGCAATTACAAAAAGAACTGAGAGCATACTCATTATCCAGTAGACTCTGCTTGTATTTGATAATTTTTTTAGATTAAAATTTAAAAATAAATATAAAAGTGCTACAAGCAACCAGATTGGATAAAATATAAAGAAGCCAAAGGCCAATGTAGGGACAAGCGTAAGAGTAAGAATAATATAAACTATACAAATAGTCAGAACAATTTGTAATAGGAAGGTAAATATTTTCATTAATCTATTATCTCCTAAACTATTAAACTGTGCCATGGCAGTTATACAGCCAGTATGTTAGTCTGATTTTATGTTAACGAAAGCCGCCGCCAGACACGTCAAAGATCTCCACGAAAAAAAGTACCGCACCGAGTACGGCGAATTTCTGGTGGAGGGCGAAAAGAACGTAGCAGAACTTTTGAACTCTGATTTTGAAATTATTTCTCTGTTTGTCACACGGGAATTCCAAAACACATACAGAAAACAACTCGATGCGATAAAAATAAAATACGATTTGGTAGAGCAGGCCGAACTCGAAAAAATGGGCACGCTCGAAAGCAACGACTCAGCAATAGCTGTCGTAAAGCAATTGGAAAATAAATCTTTTGAAATTGCCGCCGATGAAATAATCTTAGCTCTTGACGACATCCGCGACCCGGGCAACTTGGGAACGATAATCAGAATCGCCGATTGGTATGGCATTACCAAAATAGTTGCGTCCCCCACTACGACAGACTTTTACAGCAGCAAGACTATTTCTGCCACGCGCGGTTCTTTTACCCGCGTTTCTATTTTTTATACCCAGCTGGAATCTTTTTTAAAAAACGCCCAGGTTCCGATCTTCGGCGCGTTTCTTGATGGCGAGAATGTGCACACTATGAAATTCCCCTCGGCGGGGATACTGGTCATGGGCAGCGAATCGCACGGCATTGGAAAAGGCATCGAGGATACTATTACCCGGAAAATCACGATCCCCGGATACGGCAAAACCGAGTCGTTGAACGTCTCGGTCGCTGCCGCAGTCATTTTGGATAACTGGAAAAGAAATACTTAAGGGCTGACAGTGGCCGCAGGCTGCGGCGAGCTGCCATGATTCCGCAGATAGGGCAAACCGAAAACGACAAACGCGATAGCGAGCAAGACGACAATGAGGATGCCGATAACAACACCCGCGCCGCTGTCAGGATCTCTTCGACTGGAATTTTTTATAGTAGTAGCCATATCATATCCGAGACGGGCAAGTCAGCGGATCCTTACTCATGCAGACCGAAATACAGATCGAGGCCGGCATAGACGACATGGGAATCGCTTCGCAACAGGCAGACTTTTACGATCTCCTGCCCTGGCGAAACGGCCGCAGTCACGAGGCGGCGGGCGGCGAAACTCGCCTGCGAATTATTTTCGTTCTGAATGACAAGGCCGTACACTGCCAGCACATTCTTTGAATCCTGGTATGTTTCGCCTTTTTTGAAGGTTACGAGAATCTGGCCTTTGGCATATGACTCTTTTTTCGAAATGATTTCCGCCGCCAGATTTTGAGCGCACGACGGAGCCGATGCGTTCGTATCAGTGGCTTGGGCCTGGGTATTCTTTAATGAAGAATCATTGGTTTGAGAGGCTGCAGTCGATGAAGCGGCCTCGGGCGGCAGGGCTTTCACATCGGCATTCGGTCCGAGCGCATACCGCCCGCCGATAACCAACAGCAGAAAAACAACCACCAATACCGCCGCAAATTTCGTGTTCTGCCTTTGGATCTTTTTCATTACACCAGTATACCTACAAAAGCGTCGAAGTGCACTGCGGGCAGCGGGTGGCTTTGATGGAAATGTCGGAGAAGCAGAACGGGCAGGATTTGGTGGAGGGACCCTGGTCTTTGCCCGCTTCGCGCCGACGGCGCATCGCGTTCATCCAGCGCACAACGAGGAACACAGCAAAAGCCGTAACTATGAAGCTGATGATCGTATTGATGAAAAGGCCGTAATTGATGGTCGGCGCGCCGGCTTTTTGGGCATCGGCTACGCTCGTGAAGTGTTCGCCGCTCAGGTTTACAAAAAGATTTGAGAAATCCACACGATGCAGAAGCAGGCCGATGGGCGGCAGGATGATGTCTTTGACAAGCGATTGCACGACATTGTTGAAAGCCGTGCCGATGATGAGGCCGACTGCCAAGTCGATAACGTTGCCTTTGACGGCGAATTCTTTGAACTCGCCGAAGAAATTCTTGAAGTAGTGCATGAGGTACGAACTATCGTACTTCATATATTAGCCGATCCTGATCTCGTCGGCAACCCTGCTGTAATAGGCTCCGGTCCAGAGATGGAAACGGATCTCGGCGACTTCAAGCAGCATTCTGAGCATGCCTCTTGCAGTGACATGGCTGCGGTCGTCGTTGACCCAGCGGATCGGCACTTCCTTGATTGAAAATCCGAGAAGCCGGGCAATCGCCAGGACTTCGACATCGAATGCCCAGGCGAATGTCCGCTCCCTGGTGAAGATTTCTTCAGCAGCCTGGGCGGAAAAAAGCTTGAAGCCGTTCTGCGAATCGACGACGCCGGTCGGTACCGCCATCCGGACTGCGCCGCGGAATGCCGCGCCGAGCGCAGTGCGCAAACCGCCCTGCCCCGCTTCAATCTCTGCACCGGGAATGCGGCGCGAACTCACCACCACATCGCAGCCCTGTTGTGCGAACGGCAGCATCCTGTCGAGATTTTCAATTGCAGTCGAGCCGTCGGCGTCCATGAACAACCGCAACGAACCGCGCGCCGAAAGCATCCCCTTGCGGACC
>JARIGY010000001.1 GCA_029288535.1 Candidatus Tayloriibacteriota bacterium
GTGTATAAGAGACAGCATGTACCCGATGCTCGCGGCATTTGCCGTCGGCGCTTCGCAAAATATCAATCCGATCAAAATCAATGAATCGCTCGCATCGCATGTTCCTCCGAAAGGCCGGATGCGCCTGATCGCAGGCATCAAGGATACGCTTCTCATAGACGACACGTACAATTCATCTCCTGTCGCCGTGCACGAAGCGTTCAAAACCATCCACGCGCTCAATGTTTCCGGCAGGAAGATCGCGGTCGTGGGGGACATGCTCGAGCTCGGCCAATACTCCATAGACGAGCACAAGCGGGTCGGCGCAGAAGCGGCAAACATTTTCGATCTGCTCGTCACTGTCGGCGTGCGCTCCAGGGCCACTGCCGACGCGGCGCTCGACGCGGGCTTGGATGAAAGCAGCGTTCTTCAGTTTGAAGACTCTATTGAAGCTGGGAAATATCTTAAAACTATTATCCAAGCCGGAGACATGCTGTTGGTAAAAGGCTCGCAGTCGATCCGCATGGAACGCATCGTTGCCGAGCTGATGCGCCACCCCGAAGACAGGGCCAAGCTTCTGGTGCGCCAGGACAGGCAGTGGCTTGCGAAGAAGTAGAATATCTAGTAGGTTGTTTGCATAGCCGGGCAAAAACCGGAGAAATAAATATGGCCTTATCGTCTAATGGTTAGGACGGAAGCTTCTCAAGCTTTAAATCCGGGTTCGACTCCCGGTAGGGTCACAAAAAGGGATAAAGCTCACTTTTCAGAACAAGAGATAAATATTATCTTTGTTTTTCAAGCTGATTTAAAAAATAAAAAGTTCTGAAAAGTGAATACTAAAAAGTACTGATTTTTTAATAATTTTTCAAATTGTCTATAAAAGCAAGGTTTTCTTGAGTTCTGAAAATAAAATAGACAATCTTACATCTATATGATATAATAAGTTTCAAATTCCTATTCGTACGAATAGGTCGTTCCTCAAAGGAATAAGAAGGTGGACTCCTTCCTTAAACAAAGGAGTTGTTCTTTTAAGGAGAGTCGTATGGCTACTCGAAGCGAAATCGTAAGCGGTCCGTCGAAGTTCGATCTTATGCTCGCATTGTTCGATAATCTCGAGCAACGGCGTCCTATCACTTTCACCTTGGAGACCAAGGTAGAGGGAATGGATACTGATGTCACTCCTCCAATCCACATCTACGTCGTGGGTTTGGGTGGCAGGGGCAACGAGTCATGGATCATCAAGGGCAATTGCCATTTTTCGTCGGGACATCGTCACGTGCAAGCGATTTACTCGACCAGGACCCGTAAGGGTGGTATCGAACTCACGACGCCTGAGCTTGAATCCTAACCCCATGAATAACGAGACCTCACAGTCAGTTGTTTGTGGGGTTTTCGTTTATTTTAAAAATTCTTCTAAATTCTTAATTGCTAATTTTCTATAAAGTTTAGTTTCCAAAAGTTCTGAAAGCCACCCTATGAGGTCACCAATAAAAAATACAGAGGTCTAACCTCCGTATCTACACTCTACTTCTGCATCACGGTAAAATTTTTGAGGGCCTCCGGAGACAGTTGCTTTTTTTGCGCTTCGGTCAGGCCGGTTTTTACATTGTAGTCTGCGGGCGTGCCGCGGTAACTTTGATGATTTGCTTTTATTGCTACGAATATAGTTACTCCGAAAAAAAGAATGGATGCGATGAAAAGGAAATAGTAGGCGTGTTTTGAGTCTTTTACAACGCCGATCTTGATAAGGAGGTTTGAGGTGGGAGGTACGGCCAAGTCGCCGATTACTTTCCGCGACTGATACGTCTCCTGGGCATTGTCGATGAATTCAACAGACATATGGTATATGTACTTATTGTATAATGTATACTACAATTATACTACAATTCAAGAATATAACTATCATGAAAAAAGGATTCACGCTTATCGAGTTGCTTGTGGTGGTGTCGATTGTCAGTATGCTTTCGTCCATAGTTCTAGCGGGTACCGCTCTTGCCCGGACCAAGTCTCGCGACACAGTGCGCGCCGAACAGATCCGGCAGATCATCAATGCGTTTCAGCAATATCGTATCGCCAATAATACATTTCCTGGAAGCAATATCGGCATTTCATCCGGAAACGTATATGGTGCAACAATGAATACGTATTGTCTGGGTTTGAATGACGGCAAGGCGTGTTGGGAACATGGCGGGGTAATGCCAGACCCGCATTATCCCTCAGATACTGTTGCAACTGCGCCAAACCATGTTGATGCTTCTGCCTATGCGGCTGCATACGGAAATACGGCTTTGGCGAATGCTCTAGCCCCGTATATATCCACGATTCCCAAAGATCCGCTTGGCAATCAGCCAACGCATGGTGACTATTACATGTATAGGTATCAGTCCGATACGCAACACTCGCTTGAGTGGGCGGTGGAAACGTGTACGCCTGATAGTGTAAAGACATGCTTTGGGGGTACAGTAAGCAAGGATGCGTTGACGTATGGTTACGGTTGCCAGTATGAATGCACAGTCGATCTTGAAAATGTAAATTAGCCGCGTTGATTCAGCCTGCGACTGCTTTACTTCGCATAATTAATATATTAGTATATACTTATATATTAATCATAAAAAAATAAAAGCTATGCCAACGCTCAAAGTGATCATTGCGAGTACGAGGCCGGGAAGAGTGGGGTTGCCGATCGGCCAGTGGTTTGCGGAGTTTGCAAAGAAGAACGGAACATTCAATGTGGAAGTATTGGACTTGGCCGAGATCAATCTGCCGTTTTTTGATGAGCCCAACCACCCGGCAATGCGCCAATATACGAAAGAGCACACGAAAAAATGGAGTGCCCAGGTAGACGGTGCCGACGCATTCGTCGTCGTGCTTCCCGAATATAACTTCACGATGCCGGCGACGCTGGTGAATGCTTTCGATTTCCTCTATCATGAGTGGAATTACAAGCCGATCGGCTTCGTAAGCTATGGCGGGGTTTCGGCCGGCACCCGTTCCGTTCAGACCGCTAAACTCCTAGCTACAACGCTTAAGATGATGCCAATGTATGAAGCGGTCACTCTGCCGTTCATAGGTCAACTTATGAAAGAAGGCGTATTTGCCGCCAATGAAACGCACGAAAAAGCCGCAGCCAAGATGCTCGAAGAACTTGCCAAATGGACAGGAGCGCTCAAAACGCTGAGAACGAAAACTTCACTTTAAAAAGCGAAGTTTTCGGGTTTTTATATGAGGGGGAAGTTGCTTCCAATGCATGCATCACTAGCGACTCTCGCTGCTTCTGCCGCGCGATCGGCCTCCTTTGCGTCCGGCTTCACGGGCCTCTTCTGAAGTGAACTCGTGAGCCGTTCCGCTTTCATGAGCCGCCTTACCGCCTTTGGAAGCGATATCGCGCTGCTTGGATGGGTCCATGCTTGCGAAGCCTCTTCGGCTAGTATTTCCTGCCATAGATGTTGCGTTTACTTGCTTGATAATCCGACCGACACCTATGCAGACGAAGATGAGGGGAAAAATTACAAAGCGGGCCCGTCTTAGCGGGTGACGGCGATAGTCTCGCCGAGCTCGGCGCCTGGCGCGGCAACGGTGAACCTTTTTGTAGCCGTATCCTGAAGGATGGAATAGCCTGTGTCGTATTCGGATGCGCTTTTGATGGAGCCGAGCGAAGGGTCAACGGGGATTTCAGCCAGGTAATTGGAAACCAGGCACGGCCGGATATCGTACCCGCCTGAACTTTTCATTATTGCTGCTGTCGGCGGAGTGCCTCCGGTGCAGGCGAATATGCCTTTATTGTCTGCCATATTCTGGCCGATTGCGTTCAGGATGGCGTTCACATTGCTGACCCGCTGAGAATTGCGGGCTTGGGCGAATTGCCGGGCGGGGTTGATGGCGACGAGCACGACTGCCGCCAGGATGGCGATGATGCCGATAACGATAAGCACTTCGATGAGCGTAAAGCCGCGTTTCTTTTTCATGTTAAATATATTAGCTGTTAGACACTCATTAAATCATATGTACCTAAACGCACGCTCAAAAAATAATAAAGAGAAGATAAAGAATATATGTTACTTGAGAAGTGCGTCGAGTTTTGCGACTTCGCGTTGCGAGACGGCGTCAAAATATCCCGAATAGTATTTCTCCGACGATGAAAGGAAATGCTGGAGCGCGCCGTCGGCGTCAAAAGAATACAGTGTCACAAGCGACAGGAATGCTGCTATGAAAAGCACGAAGGTCAATGTCATGAATCCTCTATTTTTTATTTTCATATTTTTATTTCAAAAAAGAAACGGTAAATTCGCGCCGGTCAAGGGAGAATGAGACGGTAGTCAGCAGGCCGGAATGAGAAGCAATCTGTGTAAAATCTGTTAATGAGCCGGCTGTGCTGTCCAATATGCCACTAATTTGAATATTGTTTCTGATATCCGTTTCAAGCAGGCGCAAAAGCGTCGTGCCGGCAATTTCGGTCTGGACAGATTGCGTTGTTTCCGACTGTGAATCCAAAAGCAGCATCGAAAAGGAAACGATCGATGCGCAAAGTATCGTCGAAATCGCCATGTAGATAATTATTTCTATGAGAGTGAATCCTTTCATGGCGAATAGGTGAGTGCTGCGAGATTTGTATCAGTAAGGACATACGCCGTGCTGTTTTCAAAATCAAAATCTTTTATGGTATTTGCAATCGATGTAACCTGGACAGGTCCAAGATTTTTACTTGCAAGTACGGAAATTGAAGCGGCGTTATTTTGCGAGGCAAGGAATGCATAGCTGCCATAAACCCGGATGCCGAGAATGTCTTTTTGCATAATCTGCGAAGCGGTTACCGCCGGATGAAACGGGTCTGCGATGGATATGACAGCGACATCCTGGTCAGCCGGCTTCAGGCTTTTCTTTCTGCCCAGATAAACGC
>JARIGY010000006.1 GCA_029288535.1 Candidatus Tayloriibacteriota bacterium
AACTATGAGTCGCGAGAGCGCCGTTTGCTGATCGGGGGTGGCGTGGTGGCGCTCGCAGTGTTCGTCCTTCAGTCAGGCACGTCCGCGGCGTTCAGGCTGCCGTGGCGTCGAATCGTAGCGCGAGCTCGCGTTCGTGCGCGACGATTCAAAGCTCGCCGCCCGCCCGTTTCGGTCGTTCGCGGCGGACAACTCAGGCCAGGCTGGTTCGTGCCGGCAGGATGGCTGGAAAATATCCTGACGGAAATCGACCGCATGGCCGGACAAGCGCTTCGGGCCGAGCTTCAGACTCAATAGCAGTCGTTTGCCCGCAAACCGCGAGAGCTTCCCTGCTCTCGCGGTTTTTTAATGCTTGCTGATAAAAATTGACTTTGCTTGAATATATGTTATTTTATTGATAGTAGTTTTTGATTGGCGCACATGTCGAAAGAACATTGGCAAAGGAGTACGCGATGCGAATCTTGAGATGGATCGTGCATGTTCTCGCTTCACTGCCGTTCCTGCTGGGAATCAGCTGGGTCTGCACCAATATCGCAGTCTGGCTCATTTCAATGGCATACAAACTGGATCGGGCCGGCAACTGGTTTCTATCGTCAGCGGCAGTTATGGCAGCGTTCATTTTCACCCTTGCGGTAATTGGTGCAGCGATACTCTGCCCGCTCGCCCCTTTTATACCAAGAAGAAGCAAGAGAGTTTGAGCCGCGAGAAGAGCCGCACCTTTTCCGCGGCTCTTTTATTTTGATATACTTGAAGTACTTACTAAAATAACTCGACACTTCTATGAATCCTGAAAGCGGTTTAAAAGATTTGAAAGAAGAGAACCCCGGTCTCTACGAGCAACTCTCTGAGTTCGATATTGAAAAAGAAGAAACTCCGGAAGAACAGCATAAGGACATTCAGGAAAAGCTTGATGAAGCCCAGCCATATATCGATCTTGAACAGAGTGTTCCCGCTGAGCTTCAGAAAAATCCAGAGCCGGAAAACTATACAGAGGAAAAATTCATCGCCGCTGAAGAGAGACGAAGATACGACACGAGAGCCGAACGGGAAAAACTGGTGAAAGAGAGAAGCCGCTATCTTGCCGGCCGCATACAGGATTTTTTCAACGCAAACAAACAGACAGACCCGGCAGCGTTCCAAAAAACAGCCGGACAGATTATCCAGGACTGGCAGCAGGAAGTCTACAGAGAAGCGCATCTTCATCTCGACAGGGCCGACGCATTGCGAAAGGACAGAAAAACAGCCGACGGTTCAGATTTTGAAACCGCCGCGGCGACCCAGGAACTCCAAGCTTCTATTATCTACGATGCCGCCGATGAAGTCGCAGCTCTTACGAAAGAAAAAGTTGCAAGCGGAGAAATAACCCTTCCGAAAACAATAGCCGGACCGGCGAAAAAGCCATCACTGATGAAAAGGATGTTCGGCGGCCTGTTCAAAAAAGGTTAAGAATATTAAACGTCCAGATCTTTTCTCATCTGATCGAACTGCTCTTTCGTGATCTCGCCTTTGGCGTATCGCTCTTTGAGGATATCGAGCGCTGAAGTGCTGGTCGTTCTTCCTCGGCCGCGCCAATACTCATCGTGGTGCCAATGATAACGGCCTGGCCTGCGAAACAGCGCAACGATAAGCCAAATGACCAGAATCCAGAACAGAAGATGGAGGATTCCTCCCAGGATACTGAACGCGCCGAATGCTACATATGGTCCATATTGCATCATAGAAGTAAATTAGCTTATATATTTTATTACGGTTTAAAGATAAAAATGTTTCATATAGCCGCCCTCGATTCCCTTCTTGGTGAGCACGATCTGCCAGAGGTTTATCTGCCGAGCCCGAAAAGCGGCCGCGCAGCTTAACAGATAATATTTCCACATCCGATAGAATCTTTTTCCATATTTAGTTTCAAGCTCCGGCCAATGCGTGTCGAAATTATGGAACCAGGCCATCAGGGTCTTGTCGTAGTCGGCGCCAAAGTTGTGCCAATCCTCCATCACAAAAAGTTTTTCGATTGATCTTCCGATCATAGCAATGGACGGCAGCATTCCGCCGGGGAATATGTATTTGCCAGTCCACGGGTCCGGCGAATGCACCGACCTGTTGGCGCCGATCGTGTGAAGCAGAAAGATCCCGTCGTCTTTCAGGCATCGATGCACTGTTTTCATATAGGTCCGGTAATTCTTTGCGCCCACATGCTCGAACATGCCGACAGAAACGACATGGTCGAACTGCTCGTTTACTTCCCGATAATCCTGCAACCGGATTTCTACCGGCAAGCCCTCGCATAGTTTTTCAGCAAGCTCCTTCTGTTCTTTCGAAACCGTGATGCCGACGACTGTTGCGCCATATTTCTCCGCCGCATATTTTGCGAAGCTTCCCCAGCCGCAGCCGATATCCAGAACCCTCTGGCCTTTTTTCAGATCTATTTTCCTGCAGATCAGGTCGAGCTTGGCTTCCTGCGCCTCGTCAAGATTTTTTGCCTGCGGCCAATAGCCGCAGCTGTACGTCAGCCGCTTGTCGAGCATCCGCGAAAAAAGATCATTGCCGATATCGTAATGCTTCATGCCGATATCGAACGCGTGTCCGCGCGAACCTTTGTTCGTGACAAGAGCATTCACATACGTAAAAACCGTTGCGGCATTTATTCTTACTTTATCCTGCACATCCGCCTTGAACAGCTTGTAGAAAAATGCGTCAAGCTGCTCCGCGTCCCACCAGCCGTCCATATAGCCTTCTCCCAGACCGAGGCTGCCGGCAGATATGACCCTGTCATACAAACGCTCGTCATGAACGCGCACGTCCCACGGCCGGCTGCCGTTTATTTCCACATCGGCGCTTTGCAGGATGCCGGTTATGAATTTTTTAGCGCTATCCATATGCAGGATGACGGCAGAACACCGCTTTACTTATACTTTAAGCATTTGCAATAAACTCCAGGTATACTATTATTTGCATATGAGCGTAGAATTTAACGATGACGGATCAAACCAGGATGACGCAGCCTACCGATCCAGGGAAATTATCGGCAAACCGGTAGTGCCTAGCGCAACTTCCCTCCTTCTCAAACTCGGCGTCGCCAAAACGGCGAGACAGTCGTACTATTTCCTCATGGCGATTTTCATCGCATGCGTAGGTTTGTCCGTATATATATTAGCAAACTACAGTGGCTTATTTTCACAAACTTCCGTAAATTCACTTTCACCGAATCTTAAAGTTCATTACCCTCAAAAACCTTTCCAACGCAATGCGCAACCTTAATAAAACTAAAAAAAGCGGCTTTACTCTGATCGAACTTTTGGTTGTCATTTCGATCATCGGCCTTTTGTCGAGCGTCGTTTTGGCAAGCGTACAATCAGCCCGATTGAAAGGAATAAATGCCGCAAAGACTCTGACAGTGAAGCAGGTAGTTAACGCTCTCGCTCTCTATTACACTACGTATGGGTACTACCCGGCAGCATCTGTTGGCGGACCCGAAATATGCCTTCAATCCAATTCAAACAATTCTTCTACCTGCATGTGGGGAGGAAATGACTCCACCTTAAGCGCCGCGCCCAATAACACTTTCACTACCGCGATTGCGCCGTATATGAAACTTCCGATTTCAACAAAGGACAGTTTTATTGTTAACGGCACTGACTGGGGAGGAATAGGCTACCTTTGCCTCACTCAATCAAGCGGTAATTGCCAAACATATGCGGTTGAATGGATAAGCCTTGGCACAAATAAAGGATGCGCAGGCGGCAGCTACACAAAGGACACTGGTGTCGATAATGCGATCGGATCGACAAACACCTATTGCGGGTACACTAATGACAATACCAATTGGCTAGCTTGGGTCGGCTTATAAAGCTTACAATCGCTTGACTTATAAAGCAGAGTCTGTTATCCTTGCCTTACACAAAGAAGCTATGGCGAAGGGAGTCGAATTCTAAAACATACTTAATTTGTATTTATAAGCTTAATCAATCAAACCAATGAAAGGTGTAATTAAGAAAGTTACAGACAAAGGTTTCGGTTTCATCTCTGGTGAGGGCCTTGGAAAGGACTTGTTCTTCCATTCAAACTCACTCGTAGGCGTTCGTTTCGACGAACTCCGCGAAGGTGATGCTGTCACTTTTGAAACAGAGGAATCTCCAAAGGGTCTGAACGCCGTAAACGTTCAGCGAGCGTAATAGTTCGCCTCTAACGCAAAAAACCTCGGACCAAGTCCGAGGTTTTTTGTTGTCTGAATTTCGCATGATATAAAAAATTCCCGACTGAAGTAAAGTCGGGAATTGTCGCTCTGACGAGCACACGATCAGGCAGCAGTAGCGCGCTTTGCCTCGATAGCCCATTTCGATGGAGTGTAGACATCCCATGCGAGCCGACAGATCTTAAGCAAGCGGATGACGATCCAGCTCAGATCGAACTGCCACCAGGACAGCCCGTGCCTGGCCGACTTTGGAAACGCGTGATGGTTATTGTGCCAGCCTTCGCCCAACGCCAAGATGCCGACCACGCTATTGTTCCTGCTGTCGTCCTGAGAGCGGAACGGTCGAGTGCCGAACATGTGACAGATGGAATTGGTGCTCCAGGTCACATGATGGACCAGAAACATCCGAGCGAGGCCGCCCCACAGGAAGCCGAGCAATGCCCCTCTCCACGAATAGGCGACAAACCCGCCAATAACACCAGGCAAGAGAAGGCCGCCAAGAACCCAGACCAGGAACAGCCTGTCCACAGCCGCTACAACTTTGTCCTGAAGCAAATCAGAAACATAGCGATTGCGGTCGCGCGACTTTCCCGCAAACAAGAGCCAGCCGTAATGGGCATGGATGAAACCCGCGAAACGCTGCCAGATACCGACCCGGCCGAAGACCGGAGAATGAGGGTCGCCTTCATCATCGCTGCACTGGTGGTGCTTCCGATGATCGGAAACCCAGTCCACAATCCTGCCTTCGACCGCCATCGAGCCGAGAATTCCGAAAAGGAATTTGACGGCCGGATAGGTCTTGAACGAACTGTGGGTAAACAGCCGATGATAGCCGACCGTGATCCCCAGCGCGCTTAGCACATAAAACACCAGAAACAGCACGAGCGACGTGAGGTCAAAACCCCACGGCCACAAAAGCCAGATAGCCACTGCGAAACCAAGCAGCGGAACAATGGAAACCAGGAGAACAAGGTAATCGACGCGCTTTCGGACAACAGTAACAGATTCCATAGCACTTCCCTTCAAAAAAGCCCCGGTAGAAGAACGAACCTGGGATTATTATAGCACCCTGCGCCACAAGCGGCAGTGCGAAGGTAACAATAGGCTCAGGCTTACGTCATGGAGTTTGCCGGCAAAAAAAAAGCGTGCTATAGTATCCCCACTTAGCAATAATCATTCACTCTTTGAGTAATCAACGAACGCGCATCAACCATCAGATCCAGGCACCCCAACTTCGGGTTATCAGCGAAGACGGAGAATTCCTCGGTGTCATGACGACCCAGGAAGCCCTGCAAAAATCACAGGAAGCCGGCACCGATCTCATCGAGATCTCTCCCAACGCCGTCCCCCCTATCGCCAAACTGATGGACTATGGCAAGTTCCAATATATCGAGAGCAAGAAGCTTCGTGCCTCGAAAGCCAAGTCCAAAGTGACCGAAACCAAAACCGTGCAGGTCAAGCTCGGCACGGGCGAGCACGACCTCGACCTCAAAGCCAAAAAGGCTTCTGAATGGCTCAAAGAAGGCCACCGCATCAAAATAGACCTTTTCCTTACTGGCCGCTCCAAGTATATGGATTTCAACTTCCTTAAAACCCGCCTTGACCGCATCATGCACCTCATCACCGAAGAATATAAAATCTCCGATACTCCCAAAAAAGGCCCAAAGGGGCTGACTGTGACTATAGAGCGAAAATAATTGACATTTATTTTGCCGGATGTAATCTAGAGACAGAACCTTAACCCGACAGGAGGCTACATGTCCCCAGCAACTGAACGGACGATTACGACCATCATTATCGTTCTCGATCTTGCAATCATGCTTCCGGCGATCCGCGAGCTATTTTTGCTCACAAAACGTGGGTGGTACTGGCTGCGAAACAGGTCAGCAAATACCCCATGAAAATCGGTCTTTTGCAAAGCACCCAACAATCCCGCCACCACACTGTTCGCGGGATTGTTTTTTATTTGAAAACTGTTGACTAATTAAGCCTTTTATGCGAGTATAGTACCCACGTCCTAATACCACCATGAAAACCAACAAATCATTCACCAAGCGCATCAAAGTCAGCAAAAACGGCAAATTGTCGGTGCGAAAGGCCGGCCAGAACCACTTCAACTCAAAAGAAGGCGGTCGCAGCCAGCTTAAGCGGAACCGCACCCTGGCCTTGGTCATGAAGAACAAAGCAAAGAGCCGATTTTTGAATAACAGCAGCATTTAATTTCATATAATCCCCCACTCCAATGACCCGCGTAAAAAAAGGTGTTAATGCACTCAAAACCAGACGAAACGTATTGAAGAAAGTTAAAGGCTACCGTTTTGGACGCGGCACGAAAGAGAAGCAGGCATACGAAGCCATCTACCATGCCGGTGCCTACGCCTTTGCCCACCGCCGCGACAAAAAGGGCGATTACCGACGACTCTTCAACATCCGCATCAACGCCGCTCTCGACGCGCAAGGACTCTCGTTCAGCAAATTCATGGGAGACCTCAAAAAGAAAGGCATTCTCATCGACCGCAAGATCCCCTCCCAGATAGCTCAGGAA
>JARIGY010000023.1 GCA_029288535.1 Candidatus Tayloriibacteriota bacterium
ACTGCGCCCCGCACCGTGACCGCGTATATGAAAGATGGCAGCGAAAAAATTGTATATAAAGACGGACAGTTTACCCTTTAGGTGGGTAGACAAAACATGGTTTACGTGCTATAAAGGCATGGGAAAGGTCTTTTTTCGGAAGGAAATCGTTGCATGAGTCCAAAGAATACTGATGATTCTGTTTCAAAGGATGCCCCACTTTGTCCTGTGAGGTTCCATAAGTTGGGGTTAAATACCCCGTTTTGGCTTCCTCCGGGCGTCATTGATGAATCATGTCCTGGAGCTAACGTTAAGATTGGAGAAATTCCTGATTTCCGCATTGGAAGGGCTAATGCTAGGCGCCAAGATGGTCGGCCTATCTACGTAAACCCAGCAGCTGATGTGCTGGTGATCGTTTAATTGCGATCAGTGCCTGCTAAAGACTGCGACAATTGAGTCGCGGTCTTTTTTTATTTTAAAAAGCATATATACTGGTTTTATGAAAACATCATGGAACCTGAAGCTAATCTATGACTCCGAAAAGGATCCGCAGATCGAAAAGGATATTGCGACATACGAAAAAGCGGTAGAAAATTTCATCAGGAAATATGAGAACACATCGCTTTACCTGAGCGATGAGAAAAAGCTCAAAGACGCGCTCGCCGATTATGAAAATCTTTTCAGCATGAAGGAGCCGCGCAAGGCAATCAACTATTTTCATTATAGAAAAGAACTGAACAGCGCCGACCAGGAAGCCGAACGCCGGATGAATGTGATTTCCGACCGCTTGACCAAAGCCGGCAACAAGACCCTTTTCTTCGAATTGGCGATCGGCAAAATCGATCCGAAAATCCAGGCGGAGTTTCTGAAATCAGAAACGCTGAAGGAATATAGGTATTTTCTGAAAAGGAATTTTGAAACTGCGAAGCACAACCTCACCGAGCCGGAAGAAAAGATTCTGAATCTGAAATCCCTGCCGAGCTACGAGCTCTGGGTGCGCGGCCAGCAAAAACTGCTGAGCCAGCAGACGGTGAAGTTCAAGGGAAAAGCATTGCCGATCCCGCAGGCGCAGAATATGATAGCCGAGCTTCCCACTGCAGAGCGCCGGGCTCTGACCGATGCCGTAAATGAAGTATTGAAAAAAATAAGCGATTTTGCCGAGAGCGAACTCAATGCGATCTATCTCAACAAGAAGATCAACGACGAGTTGCGCGGCTTTGCCCAGCCATACAGCTCTACTATCCTCGGCTATCAAAACGACGAGAAAAGCATTATAACTTTCGTAAACACTGTCACCAAAAGGTTTGATATCAGCCATAGGTTTTACAAACTCAAAGCGAAGCTTCTCAAGCAGAAAAAGCTCGAGTACGCCGACCGGGCGGCGAAAGTCGGAAAAGTTTCCATTCATCCGTCATTCGGTGAATCCCTGGGTATCCTTCGCGCTTCGTTCGAGAAAGTCGATCCGCAGTTCTGCGAAATTCTCGATGAATATGTAGCGAACGGCCAGATCGACGTGTATCCGAAAAAAGGCAAAAAAGGCGGAGCCTATTGTTCCGGCGATATCAATATGCCGACCTTCGTACTACTCAACCATGTCGATACGCTGGATTCGTTCAAAACTTTTGCGCATGAGATGGGGCATTCCATCCATACCGAGCTCAGCAAATCACAGCCGGCCGTGTATCAGGGTTACTCTATTTCCGTAGCCGAAGTGGCCAGCACGCTCTTCGAGCATTTTGCATTTGAAGAGATTTTTCCTCGCCTGAGTAAAAAAGAACAGGTGATAGCGCTTCATGATCGGATTAACGATGCCATTGCTACAATTTTCCGCCAGGTTGCAGTGTTCAATTATGAATTGGAAATGCATACGATAATTCGCGAAAAAGGCGCGCTTTCAAAAGAGGAAATTGCGCTTCTGCACAATAAGCACATGGCGAGCTATCTCGGGCCGCAGTTCAGGATGAAGGAGCTCGACGGCTATTTCTTCGTCGCCTGGCCGCATCTGCGCTATTTCTTTTATGTCTATTCGTATGCCTACGGCGAGCTTATCAGCATGGCGCTCTATAAAAAGTATCGGGAAAATAAGGAATATATAAAAGATATAAAAAAATTCCTGAGCGCCGGCGGTTCCAAATCCCCGGAAGATATTTTCAAGGAAATCGGCATCGACACATCCTCGCCCGGCTTTTTCGAGCAGGGTTTGCAGAACATCGAGGACGATATTGCCAAGCTTGAGAAAATGTTGTAGTTTGGCTCTAGAAACAATTCACGTTCTTCAACGGAGAGGTGTCCTATGAAAACTCAGTCGTTCCATGAAGCGCTTGTTGCCGGGCAGATTTCCCCTGTTCTCGTCAAACTTTTTTGCAAAAAGGAGGGGTGCGGCGATCTTTACGAACGGGAAAATGATCGGAAGGCAGAGAAGGTGGCGATGTGGTATGCCATTTTTGTTGGTGTGCTGACAATGGGGGTCTTTTTCGGGCTTTACTGGTTTTTTATATATTACATCTGGGCTCCCATCGTCATCGGCATGCTTATCTACCTTGCTGTGATGATTTACCGATGGAGAAAGCGTTGGGCAGAATTCAAGCTTCATCCCAAATGTGATCAAGACTACGCCAGCTCTTTCATGGAAATGCTAAAAACTTTTGAGAAGCATTGGCCAGGACGGAAGCAGGGTATGACGATTTCGCTCCGTATGCTTGATGAACTCAATCTGCGGAAACTCGCTGACATGTATCTTGGTCACTTAGCAGAACGCGCTATCTTTCTGTCTGAGAAGGCAGCTGTCGTTTGCAAAAATACGAAAATGAACGCAAGCGATTCCCAGCAAGCAATTCGTAACGCTTATGATAGCTTTGCCTTCTTTGATAAGAAGCATGAGGTGTTCAATCTGTTCGGTTTGGCACAGCTGCCGAGTTTTTATTTCAAGAATTCGAAGGTTTCGGACAATCAGGCTGATCCGACCCTAAGCGACTGGGACCCGACTGGAATGTTCCTTGCAAAAAAGTAGACTGGACTGTGTAACTCGATCTTCGCCTGGCGGCCCAACTCC
>JARIGY010000090.1 GCA_029288535.1 Candidatus Tayloriibacteriota bacterium
CAATTTTTGCTACTATTGGCGCATCATGGAACGAACATACATCAAGGATCTCAAAGGGAAAGTCGGGCAGGAGGTAGCCATCAAAGGCTGGGTTGATATCCGCCGCGACCAGGGCAAGCTCATCTTCTTTGACTTCCGCGATATGACAGGCCTCGTGCAGGGCGTGATCCTGCCGAATGCGAAGGACGCACACGCTGTCGGCGAAAAAGTCCGCACCGAATGGGTTGTGGAAGTGAGGGGAAAAGTAAATCCGCGTCCCGAGAAAAACATCCAGAAGGACAAGCAGAATGGCGACATCGAGCTTGAGATTCTTGCGATAACCGTTTTGAATAAAGCTGAGACGCCGCCGATCGACGTGACTTCTCCGGGCACGGAGATAGGTGAAGACGTCCGTCTGAAGTACCGTTACCTCGACCTGCGCCGTCCGCGAATGCAGCACAATATCCGCACTCGCCACAAAGTCATATCATTCGTCCGCGACTATCTGGACAAAGAGCACTTTATCGAAGTGGAGACACCGATACTCACCAAATCGACACCGGAAGGCGCCCGCGACTACATCGTGCCGTCGCGTCTCGAGCAGGGTCATTTTTACGCTCTTCCGCAATCGCCGCAGCAGTACAAGCAGCTGCTTATGGTTGGCGGCGTCGAGAAATATTTCCAGATCGCCCGATGCTTCCGCGACGAGGATACGCGCTCAGACCGTCAGCCGGAATTCACGCAGATGGATATGGAAATGAGCTTCGTTGAAATGGAAGACGTCATGGCTTTAAACGAAAAAATCCTGATCAAGCTTGTGCAGACCCTGATGCCGGAGAAAAAAATCCAATCGATTCCGTTTCCGCGGATCACGTACAAAGAATCGATGGAAAAGTATGGCAACGACAAGCCCGACATCCGCGAGAACAAAGAGGATAAGGATCTGCTGGCTTTCGTATGGGTCGTCGATTTTCCGATGTTTGAAAAAGTGGAAGGCGAGACAAATGCAGACGGCACGCCGAAGTGGACATTTACCCACAACCCTTTTTCCGCACCAAAGCCTGAGCACATGGAGTGGCTCATGAGCAAAGAGAACATTGGCGATATCATTACAACGCAATACGACATCGCACTGAACGGCTTCGAGATCGGCGGAGGCTCTATCCGCAACCACAACCCCGAAGCTCTGAAAAAAGTCCTTGAGATCATGGGTTATGCCGACGAACAGATCGAATCGAACTTCGGCCACATGCTTCGGGCGCTTTCTTTCGGAGCTCCTCCGCACGGCGGCATTGCGTGGGGCATGGACCGATTGGTTACGCTTCTTCTCAACGAAATTTCAATCCGCGAGGTTATTCCATTTGCAAAAACAGGCGAAGGCAGGGACTTGATGATGGATTCTCCATCGGAAGTTTCTTCGAGGCAGCTGAAGGAGTTGGGAATTAAATTCGTAAAATAACATGACCGCAAAAATTATTTTAGTTATTCTGCTTTTAGTCATAGCGCTTTTCGCTTGGGCTCCATGGATGACAGCGGGCTTTGTAGATAATTCAGTTACAAAAACATTCAACAATTCCTGGGGAAAAGTCCAGGATGGGTACGCACTTATCAAAGTTGCAAACATCAGGAAAAATATTTTCGGATCAAAGGCAGATATTTCCTACGGTGGCGGTTTTTCTCCGGCTACCGAGAGTAAAGAAATCTTTGTCTCATCATTCGGTCATATTTTCGGATTTCCAAGACCTTAAGCCTGTTGACTTACTCCCTTATTTAAGCCAAAATCATGAATAGGAGGTTCTATGCTTGTGTACATCTACTGCCTCATTTTCCTGCGCAAAGTCAAGATCGACGACGCGTGGATACTCGACAAGATGCTCGAGCTTGCAGCCGAAGCCTAAAGCCGATACCGAAGGGGGGTCGGCTTTTTTAATCTCATATCACTTTAGATTTATTTTATCTCAATAGGGTATAATGAACCTCATATTTTATGGCCATGATCACCGATAAAATTCGAGGCATTGAAAAGCAATCCAGAGCACGCGATGTGCTGTGGTATTTTTGGCAAAGCATGAGAAGCTACCGGTTCTGGTACTTCTTCGCTATTTTCCTCTTCGTTATTGCAAGCGTAGATGCTGTCGTGTCTCCCATCTTCTATAAGAAAATTCTCGACACGCTGAGCAGCGCGGCGGATAAAAGTACCGCCGTCCCGCTCCTGATCCACTATATCGTCATCATCCTTATCCTGGGAATAATCAACTGGACGGCCTTTCGGGCCGCTACGCTCATCTACAATACGATTGAGGCAAAAGTCATGGCGATACTGCGCCAGCAGGCTTTCGACCACCTCATGGAACATTCCTACAGTTTTTTTGCCAATAATTTTACCGGATCCCTTGTCCAGCGAGTCAATCGTTTTGCCCGTGCTTTTGAGAACCTGACCGATAGCATTGCCTGGAGCATGATACCGCTCACCGTCAATATCGTGGGAGTCAGTGTCGTTTTATGGTTTGTCAATCCGCTGATCAGCTTTACGATCCTGGCGCTGGTCACCGTTTTTTTCACATTCAACTTTTTCTTCTCGCGCTGGAAAGTAAAGTACGACATCAAACTCGCAGAATCAGACTCGAAAGTCACTGCCGTGCTGTCTGACAATATCACCAACCAGAATACCGTTCAGCTTTTTACGAGCCAGAGTTTCGAATCGGAACGTTTCAAGGAAGAAACGGACAAACAGGCCCGCATTTCATACTTCACATGGAACCTCTCGGCCATAGTCGATGCAGTCCAGGCCGGACTGCTTGTCATCGCTGAATTCGTGATCTTTTATGCCGCCATCCGTTACTGGCAAGCCGGTAAAATTACGATCGGAACGTTCATTCTCATTCAGTCATATTTCATTGTCCTAGGTTCACGGCTATGGGACTTCAGCCGCATTATCCGGAATGTATACCAGGCTTTCGCTGATGGAAAAGAGATGGCCGATATTCTCCTTACCCCATATGAAATCAAGGATCTTCCAAGCGCCAAGCCGCTTGCGATACATCAGGCAATGATCGAATACAAGGATGCCGTGTTCAACTTCAATGAAACGAGAACAGTGCTTCAGCAGGTGAATCTCCAAATACATGGAGGCGAGAAAATCGCGCTGATCGGACCGTCCGGAGCCGGCAAATCCACCTTTGTGCGGCTTCTACTCCGTCTCTATGAAGTTACCAAGGGAACAATCTCTGTCGATGGCCAGGATATAAAGTACGCCACGCTCGAAAGCCTGAGAAAGAACATCAGTCTTGTGCCGCAGGAGCCTATTCTGTTCCATCGTTCACTCAAAGAAAATATCCGCTATGGCAAACGGGAAGCGAGCGATGAGCAGGTATTCGAAGCGGCACGGCTTGCACACTGTGATAATTTCATCAAGGATCTGCCACTCGGTTACGACACGCTGGTCGGCGAGCGCGGCATCAAGCTTTCCGGAGGCGAACGCCAGCGCATAGCCATCGCCCGGGCGATTCTGAAAAATGCACCCATCCTTATTCTCGACGAAGCGACATCCAGTCTCGATTCGGAATCCGAGCATCTGATCCAGGACGCGCTCGAAACGCTCATGAAAGGCAAGACGGTCATCGTTATCGCACACCGGCTTTCTACGATCCGCAAAATGGATCGCATCATCGTGCTCGAAGACGGCAGAGTCCGCGAAGAGGGCAGTCACGACGAACTTCTCAAGCATGAGGACAGCCTGTATAAAAAACTCTGGAACCTGCAGGCAGGCGGCTTTATCCCCGACGCTTAAATTTGCTATACTGGGCACATGGACACCCTTGGCTATAAGGTTCAGTCTGAACACTTCAGCGGGCCGCTCGACCTGCTTCTTGGACTTATCGAAAAACGGAAGCTTTTCATCAATGAGATTTCGCTTGCCCGGATCGCCGATGACTATATAGCATATGTGCAGCAGCTCGGGCATTTTCCCATTGCCGAAAGCGCGCAGTTCATCCTCATCGCTTCCACGCTGCTTCTCATCAAATCGAAATCGCTTTTGCCGACCCTTAATCTGACCGGCGAAGAGCAGGCGAGCGTGGAAGATCTGGAAAACAGGCTGAAGCTGTATAAGGAGATCCGGGACCTGAGCCGGCATGTGGAGGCGCGTTTCGGCAAGAATATCATTTTTACACGGAACGTGCCGAAACATGCCGAGCCGATATTCTCACCGGACGAATCCATGACCGTACCCGCTCTCTTTGCTGCCATCCGCAGCGTACTTCAGAACCTGCCAAAAAAAGAAATCATTCCGAAGGCGATAATCAAAAAGGTCATTTCGCTTGAGGAAATGATCACAAGCCTGACTGCGCGCATCCAGTCCAGCCTCCGGATGAGTTTTACCGAGTTCAGCAGAAGCCACGGAGGCGAAGGCAGGGAACACAAAGTCCATGTCATTGTCAGCTTTCTGGCCATGCTCGAACTGGTGAAGCAGGGCATTGTCGATGTCACGCAGGAAAAAGAGTTTGACGACATCAACATAGAGACCCAGCAGGTCGGCGTGCCGCGGTACCAATAAAAATATTCATTTTCTGCTACAATAACCACATGACATTAGACGCTAAGATCGAATCGCTGCTTTTTTGGAAAGGCGAGCCGATGACAGTAGAAAAACTGGCAGACATCCTCAAGAAAACCCCGGAAGAGATCGGGGTCGCATTGGACGAACTTGAAACAAAGCTCGCCGGCCGCGGCGTGAAGCTTGTACGCAGGGAAAATGAAGTACTGCTTGGCAGCGCGAGCGAAATGGGACCGACAATAGAAGCCCTTGCCAAAGAAGAACTGATGCGCGATCTCGGCAAGGCGGGCCTTGAAACCCTGTCGATCGTGCTTTATCGCGGACCAGTAACCCGGCGCGATATCGACTACATCCGCGGCGTCAATTCCCAATTCATCCTGAGGAATCTGCTCGTGCGCGGTTTGGTGGAAAAAGTGCAGAACCCCGACGACCAGAGGACGTTTCTCTATAAGCCGACGTTCGAACTCCTAACCCATATGGGTCTTGGCTCCATCGGAGAACTGCCCGAATACAAAGGCATTGCCGCAGAAATCGAAGAGCATGAAAAGAAAAACGATGAGTAAGCAGGACACATATATTACTGTCGGCATGGCTCTCGTCACTACGGCGATTTCCCTTATCATGCTGCCGCAGATAACAACCCATATTTCCGCTGAGGGAAAATCGGTTGCGCCGCTTTCGCAGCCTTCACCGTTCACTACGGTAACCGTGCAGGCAAAAGCCGTTTTCGTCTACGATGTCGCAACCGGCAAAACACTCTATGCAAAAAACGAAACAGAAGCTTTGCCGCTCGCGTCGCTCACCAAGATCATGACCGCCGTAACGGCAGCCGAGCTGGCTCCGCTTTCGACAATAGTCACCATCGACAGCAAAAGCCTGGCCCAAAATGGCGACAGCGGACTCTATCTGTACGAACGCTGGAATCTAAAAACCCTTCTGCAATATACCTTGGTGGCTTCCTCGAATGACGGCGCGATGGCTATAGCCTCGAGCCTCGGCACCGATTTTGTCGCCGCAATGAATGCCAAAGCGGAAAACATAGGCCTGACCAGCATGCATTTTTATAATCCGTCTGGCCTGGACGAAAGCACGGTTCAGGCCGGCGCATTCGGTTCTGCGCAGGATGTGGCGCATCTCCTCGCATATGCTTTGCAGCATGACCGGCAGATCATCTGTCTCTTATACACATCT
>JARIGY010000053.1 GCA_029288535.1 Candidatus Tayloriibacteriota bacterium
CCGTTTCACCGATACAGAAGATGGGTGTGAGCTTGTATTTGAGGGCAAGAAGTATTTTCTGATTGATGAGCGCGTCGCTCTCGCCGAGTTTGCGGCGCTCGGAATGACCGATGATGATATGCGAGACGTCGAGGTCTTTGAGCATTTCGACGGAAACTTCGCCGGTAAACGAGCCTTTCGTTTCAGGGAAGATATCCTGTGCGCCAATAAGGGTTTTTCGGTTTTTTGTTTTGGAAAGCGGAGCGATATGGACGAACGACGGACAGATGACGGCTGTAACTTTTTTATTCTTCTTGAGGCCGGCCTCGATCCCCTTGAAAACGGTTTGGGCTTTTTCCAGACTTGCGGGATTCATCTTCCAATTGCCGACGATGATTTTGTTGGTGGTCATGACCCAATTATTGTAGCATATTCGCTACTGCGTCTCGACCCATTTGCTGATATTCCAACTGCCAGAAGGACCGCTCGAGAAACTGGGGCTTGCCAGTCCGCTGTCATACGTCACAGTGCTGCCGCCCGTTAGGGAGATAGCATTGCCGACCGCCGCATTGAGACTGGCACCGCCACTTAATGCGACAGTACCCGACTGGGCATTGACAGCGATTGCCCCCGCTCCGCCGCTTACGTTTATAGCGCTGTTTCCTGAACAGTTTATGTCATTCGGACACTTGCTGGTGGAAACAATAAAAAGATAGCTGCCTGATGTCCCGGAGCCTGTTGAACCGCCGCCGGATATGGTGACAACGCTGTCGGAAATGATTGTTTCGCTATTCTTTGCATAATTTGAAGGAAGAGTTATTTTACCGCCGGAAGTCACTGTTACCGTACCCTGAACCCAAAGCGTGCCGGTGAGAGTCAGGGTGCCGCCGCCGTTCACCAGAAGGTTGCCGGTAATCTTTTTGGGCCCCAGCGTTCCGCCCGATGAACCGACCGTATAATTGCCCGTGATCGTTCCACCCGCAACGGCATCACTCTCCCAATCACTTATATTGGAATCGGAAAACGGCATCGGCTGGGCGGACGGACTGCCCTTTGACGTGTTGCAAGACTGGCTGTTGTTTGAACCAGACGTACAATATATGGTGCCTTGCGCCGTTGTGCCCTTGACTGTGGTAGCCCATGCATCCCCGACCCCGGCAGTTCCGACAAGAAAGCCTGTCGAGTATGTTGCCCCGCCTATGGTTGACGTGGTGCCTCCGGTATATACCTTGAAGTAACCATCAAGCCCTGTTGCCGTCCACGTGCCGCTGTAGGCTCCTGTTTTTGCAGCACCTAAAGCGTAGGTACTGTTCGCGCCGATGACGTAATAGCTGCTTGAACTCTGGGAACCGCTATCGATAACGATCCAATATGTCGTGCCTGAAATAAGCGCGGGCTGTGTTGGCAGCACGACTTCAACCCATCCGTAACTGGTAGTTACCTGGCCGGAAAGTAACGAGGCAGAACCTATCGGGATCGCCGACGTGCTTGGCGAACCGGCATTATCAGCTACAAGGCGGATAGTGGCGTCGGCAGGGGTTCCCACTTTTTTTACGTAAAATTGAAATTTACTGACTGAAGACGCAGCCGAAAGCTGGAAACTCTGGGCAAAATCCTGTGACGCGGAAGTATTGCGAAAAGTAATGGAGCTGGCAGGCACTGTTGGCGATTCATTATCCTGATCGGCAACCAAAGCAGGACTATCGGCGGCGACTGCGCTGCCGGTGACAGAGGCGCTGATCGCGTTAATGCTTCCATTCGAATAGATATTTCCGATTATTTTTGAAGCGCCGTCCATGGTTACTCCGCCATTGCCGGCCTGAAGACCGTAATTGAAGGCGACGCCTGCGCCTTGGGTAACCGTTGCCT
>JARIGY010000086.1 GCA_029288535.1 Candidatus Tayloriibacteriota bacterium
GGGGTGCCCGAAGGGCGGGGAGATTGAGGATGTTATGATGTCCCTAAATTACTCTTACTTTTCTCCAAAGCCTCCTTTTCCTCTTCGGAAAGCTCGAATTCGGAGGCAAATTCCTTCACTGGCTTGGCGAATATGCTTATCCTGTCTCTTGAGTACATACTTGTCAAGACGACGCCTGTGCCTTTTTCGTCAATAAAGCTCGAACTGAAGCTCTGGTTTCCGCCCGAGCCGGTGCCTTTGAAGGGGTTGAACCGGACGGTTTCAATGCTCTGAATGCTTCGTTTGAGCCGGGTCTCAACGCTCACGAGATATTTTTCCATATCTTTGGTAAACGCATGAAGTTCCTGTAATTGTTTGGTGATGGCTACAAAAGAATCTTCCAGCGTTTTTGCATTTTTGCCGACGAGTAGTCGGGAAAGGCGTATCTGCAGGCGGATGATCCAAACTAGAAGCGCAACCATGCCGACGATAATCCCGCCGAGTATATATGTAAGAATTGTAGGGTCTATATGCATGGTTTGTATTGTCTGGCGGAGTTTGAAGTCCCTATAATACTATATAATAGGCAATATATGAAGCGGATATATGGTAGAGTTATAATAATATGAAAAACAATCAAAAAGGTTTTTTAATACCACTATTAATAATCATCGTCGCGGCACTGGTAGTCGGAGCGAGTGCGTATGTTTATACGAAAAATAAATCTAGCCACGCTCAAGCAAGCGCCATTACATCGGATCAGGCGATAGCATTAGTTTCCAATCTGCCTGAAGTCAAAGCGTATATGAAATTATTCTCCGGTCCTGACAACACAAGTTTGAAAACGGGAGGGAAAGTGGGAATAAGCGTAGATTCTGCGACTCCTGATGGCTATGTCGTCTGGGTTTTTGAGGACATGCCAGACCATACGGCCACTTTTGCCCGATATGACGTAGATGCTTCTTCCGGAAAAGTCACTAAAGAAACAATAGATCCATAATATGAAGCGCATTTTTTTAGACTACGCATCGACGACACCGCTTGATAAGAAAGTGGAGAAAGCCATGCGGCCATATTTTGCAAAGAACTTCGGCAATCCGTCGGCGTTATATGAAGAGGGAGTTGAAGCGAAGAATATCATCAAGGAATCGCGCGAAAGGATAGCCCGGCTTTTAAATGTACAGACCGGAGAAATTATTTTTACGGCAAGCGGCACGGAGGCGGACAACTTGGCGTTGATCGGCTTGTTCAATAATTATAAAAAAGAGTTCAGATCAAAAGGGCAGGTTCCGCATATTGTCACGACGACCATCGAGCACTCGGGTATTTTGGAAGCATGTAAATATATCGAGCGGGAAGGCGGGGAAGTGACATATGTGGAGGTTGAAGAAAACGGCATCGTCGATCCTGATAAAATAAAGGCTGCGCTCAAGCCGAACACTGTTTTGGTTTCTGTCATGTTCGCCAATAATGAGATCGGAACTATTCAGCCGGTGCGCGATGTGTCGAGGGCGGTCAAGGAATATCGAGAAAAAAATAAAACCGAATTTCCTTTCATTCACACCGATGCGAGCCAGGCGGCAAATTACTTAGATTTGAGTTTTCAAAAATTGGGCGTAGAGATGATGACGCTTGACGCTTCGAAAATATACGGACCGAAAGGCATCGGCCTGCTCGCTTCGCGCCGGCTTGTGTCATTGAAACCGATTATTTTTGGCGGCGGGCAGGAAAAGGGTTTGCGAGCGGGGACCGAAAACGTGCCGGCGATCGTCGGTTTTGCCGAAGCGCTCGCTCTCGCACAGGTTTTGAAAGAAAAAGAGTCGGCACGACTCGAAACACTGCGGGAATTTTTCTTTAGCTCAGTAATAAAGCTTTCCCCGAACGTCTCTATAAATGGCGATAGAAATAAAAGACTGCCCAACAATGTAAACATATGCATAGAGGGTATCGACGCCGAGTACGCTGTCATCAGGCTCGACCATGACGGCATCAGCTGTTCGTCGGCGAGTTCATGCCTTACATTGTCCGAAAATTCTTATTCGTATGTCGTCGATGCTCTCGACGTTGCTCGAGCCAGGGCGCTCGGAAAGAAGGGAAAATC
>JARIGY010000096.1 GCA_029288535.1 Candidatus Tayloriibacteriota bacterium
CACTAAATCAATTCACAACCAAAGCCAAAGAAGCCATCCGACGAGCCCACGAGCTCGCCATTGAACGCGGCCAAAACCACGTCAACCCGATGCATCTTCTGGCTGCGCTCATCCTTCAGGAAGAATCGATGGTCGCTTCCATCCTCGATAAGCTCGAAGTCGATACTATTCTGCTGACCGACTCCTTGCTCGAAGCGATCGAAGCGCCGGAAGGCGGAGCGACACTCAACCCTTCATATCAGATTTACCTTACTCCCGACCTCGCTCAGGCCATCGAAGGCGCGATGAAAGTCGCCCGCACATTGAACGACGAGTTCATTTCGACCGAGCACCTCTTCATTTCAATTTTGGAAATCGCCGGCACCGCGCGCGACCTGCTCACTAAGTTCCGCATCGACAAGGAATCCGTCCTTCGCGTGCTCGAAGAACTCAAGACGAGCAAAGTCACCGACGCCCATACTCCCAAGAAATTCAAGGCGCTCAATAAATACACCCGCAGCCTCACCAAGCTCGCGGCCGACAATAAGCTCGACCCTGTCATCGGCCGGGAAGACGAGATCACCCGCATCATCCAGATCCTTTCCCGCCGCACAAAAAACAATCCGATCCTCATCGGTGAAGCCGGCGTGGGCAAGACCGCTATCGCAGAAGGCCTTGCGTTGCGCATGGCTCAGGGCGATGTGCCCGAGTCGTTGAAAGGCAAAGAGCTCGTGTCGCTCGACCTCGGCTCTCTTGTCGCCGGTACCAAATACCGCGGCGAGTTTGAAGAGCGCCTCAAGAATATTCTGAAAGAGATCGAACGTTCCAACGGCAAGATCATTCTTTTCATCGACGAGATCCACACCATTGTCGGAGCCGGCGCGGCTGAAGGTTCGCTCGACGCTTCCAACATGCTGAAGCCCGCGCTTTCCCGCGGCGAACTCCGAGCTATCGGCGCAACGACGCTCAAAGAATACCAGAAGCATATTGAAAAAGACCCGGCTTTGACCCGCCGCTTCCAGCCGGTCTATGTCAACGAGCCTTCCATCGACGACACGATCACTATTCTTCGCGGCTTGAAAGAAAAATATGAGCTGTACCACGGCGTGCGCATTACCGACGACGCCATTGTCGCGGCGGTAAATCTTTCTTCGCGCTACATTACCGACAGGTTCCTGCCGGATAAAGCTGTCGACCTTATCGACGAATCGGCTTCCCATCTCAAGATCACGCTCGAAAACATGCCGCCTGTCCTTCAGGAAACGCATGCGAAAGTCATGAAGCTTGAAATAGAACGCGAAGCGCTCAAAAAAGAAACGGCTAAAGCTACCAAGGAGCGCGTGAAAGTCATCGAGCGCGAAATCGCCGACCTCAAAGAGCAGACATCCGAAATAGAACTCAAATGGAAGAACGAAAAGGAAATCCATACCGATATCAAGAATTGCAAAAAAGAATTGGAAACATTGAGGCTTGAAGCAGAAGCGGCAGAAGTGCGCGCCGATCTCGGCAAGGCTGCCGAGATCCGCTACGGCAAGATTCCGCAGCTTGAGCGCGACATGGACACCAAGATGAAGCGCCTGAAGAAGCTCCAGAGCTCGCGCCGCATCCTCCGCGAAGAAATCACCGAACAGGACGTTGCCGATATCGTTTCAAAATGGACCGGCGTGCCAGTCTCGCGCATGGTTGAATCCGAAGCAGAGAAGCTCAACCGCATGGAAGAGGATCTCAAGAAGCGCATTGTCGGTCAGGACGAAGCGGTCAAGAAGATCGCCGACACCGTCAAGCGAAGCCGCGCCGGCATCGCCGACCCGAACCGCCCTATCGGCTCGTTTATTTTCCTCGGACCTACCGGCGTCGGCAAGACCGAACTTACGAAGGCGCTTGCCGAGTTCATGTTTGACGATGAGAAGGCCCTGATCCGCATCGACATGTCTGAGTACATGGAGAAGCATTCCGTATCCAAGCTTATCGGCGCACCGGCCGGCTATGTCGGCTACGATGAGGGCGGTACGTTTACCGAAATGATCCGACACCGTCCATACTCGGTCATTCTTCTCGACGAAATCGAAAAAGCCCATCCGGAAGTTTTCAACCTGATGCTCCAGGTGCTCGACAACGGCCATCTTACCGATTCGAAAGGCAGAAAAGTCAACTTCAAGAACTCGATCATCATTATGACTTCCAACCTGGGAGCCAATTATATCGACAAGATGCAGCGCTTCGGCTTCAGCTCGAACGAAGGCGAGAAAGACAGCAAGGATTATGAAGATGTGAAAAACCGGGTCATGGACAGCCTGAAAGAATTCTTCCGACCGGAATTCCTGAACCGCATCGACGACATCATGGTCTTCGACATCCTCACTCAGGAAGCGATCAAAAAGATCGTGGAAATCCAGATCGACCAGGTCAAGGAGCGCCTTGCGACAAAGGAAATTACGCTCGAGATCAGTCCCGAGATCGCCGATTACCTCGCCAAGGAAGGCTACAGCCCTCAATATGGCGCCCGACCGCTGCGACGCCTGATCCAGAACAAGATCCTCACGCCTGTCGCGTCTATGATCATCTCGAAAGGCATCATGAAAGGCGGCGTGGTGAGCGTCACATTGAAAGACGGCCAGTTCATCTTCGACATCAAAAAAGGCAAGAAGGGAAGCATTCTGCGCGAAGATCTCATCTCCGCAGACGAAGTACTCAAGTAATTTTGATTAAATCGCCATCTATGGTAAGTTTTAGGGCATGCGTAGGTGGCGGAGTGGTCAATCGCACTTGACTGTAAATCAAGCGACCTATGGTCTACGAAGGTTCGAATCCTTCCCTACGCACTGCCGCAAAAACCCGCTTAATAAAAAGCGGGTTTTTGTTTATCCGAACTGTAACTATTGCCGTTATGTTTGAGTTATACTAAACTATAGTACTTATGCCATCAGAAGAATCACTTCATAGCAGGGAATCGCGGCTCGGTTTGCGGACGTGGATCGAGATAGACAGGAATGCGATAAAGAATAATTATAAAATTTTCCGTTCCATCATAGCGCCGACAACGAAACTTTTGTCGGTCGTAAAGTCCAACGCCTACGGCCACGGCCTCGTTGATTTCTCAAAAGAAGTCGCTGCCCTCGGCGTAGACTGGCTGGCAGCCGACTCTGTCATCGAAGCGCTCCGATTGCGCAAGGAAAATATAACCACGCCGATGCTTGTCCTGGGCTATACGCTTCCGGAGAGGATCAGCGAAGCGGTGGAGCACAATATCAGCCTTACCGTTTCGAATATCTTTTCCCTGCAGGGATTGAAGGATCTGGACCTGAACCATAAAGTGAAAATCCACATCAAAGTGGATTCCGGCATGCATCGCCAGGGCTTCATGCAGTACGAAATGGACGCGGTCATTGCTTTCCTGTCCGAGCACAGCAAGTCGATCGAAGTCGAAGGTCTGTATACCCATTTTGCCGCGGCCAAAGACCCGGCAGAACCGGAAGACACGCAGCTTCAGATCTCTATTTTCAAATTATGGATCGACGCGTTCCATGCGGCAGGCTTCAAACCCATCCTTCATGCGGCGGCGACCGGCGCGACCATTCTTTTCCCGGAAACGCATTTCGACATGGTGCGCATCGGCATCGGTTTCCATGGCCTGTGGCCCTCTACGGAAGCCCAGGCTCACCGCCAGAAGGAGCTGCTGCTCAAACCTACCATGTCTTGGAAGACGATCATCGGCGAGATCAAAACCCTGCCAAACGGCTCGAAAATAGGCTACGATTTCACCCATACCGTCTCCCGGGAAACCAGGATCGCCGTATGTCCGATCGGCTACTGGCACGGATACTGCCGAAGCCTCTCAAACCTCGGCGTAGTGGGCATCAAGGGTCTCCGGGGGCGTGTCCTGGGCCGGGTCTCGATGGATATGGTTGTCATCGACGTTACGGACATACCTGAGCTTTCCATCGGCGATGAGGTCGTTCTTGTCGGAAAGTCCATAGACAACGAGGTCAGCGCCCACGATTTGGCCACATTGGCCGGCGTTTCGACCTACGAGTTTGTCACCCGCATCAACCCCCTCATCAAGAAGATCTACATTTAGCCGGCCGCCCGCACTTCGGTGCGCCCCTTGCTTTTTTCCCGGCTTTGCAGTATTCTGGTGAAACAAACTTTTTCAATCATCCATGTCACAAGACCGACTCATCAAGCTTGCCTGTAAGGACTGCAAACGCACCAACTACTGGTCAAGCAAAAACAAGAAGAAAGTCGAACGCAAAATCGAGCTTCAAAAGTGGTGCAAGTGGTGCCGCAAGCAGACGACTCATAAAGAGATCAAGAAATAAAAAAAGCCCCTCCACAGAGGGGTTTTTTTGTGCTAGTATCAGCTCGTTGGATCTTCCAACTTTGGAATATCTAAGTATGGGCCTATAGTTTCAATGGTAAAACATTCCTCTCCAAAAGGAAGGTTCGAGGTTCGAGTCCTCGTGGGCCCGCCAACAAGAGCTAGGATAGTTGCCTAGAGGTATAAGAGCGCTCGAGTAGCGTTCCAATATTTATCCTGAAATATTTAATCCCTAAAATCTTTATTTTCTAGGCAGAAATGGTAGAGTTAGGCCATAATATGTCGGAATTAATCAAAACATACCTGGCGCATGCACTTACGGAAAAGAAGTCAATTTCCGATAGTGAGAAGCTAAATAGTTCGATTCGTGCAGCAAATATCGATCTAAACCCCCATCAGGTTGATGCTGCGATTTTTGCATTCAAAAGTCCACTTTCGCGTGGTGCGATTTTGGCTGATGAAGTTGGACTAGGAAAAACAATAGAAGCTGGGCTTGTTGTTGACCAACTGATGGCAGAGGGTAAAAATAAAATCCTGATTCTCGTCCCTGCGTCACTCCGTACACAATGGCAAGATGAGTTACGGAATCGTTTTTATCTCGAAAGTATTGTAATTGACGGTCCAATTTTAAAAAAAATGCAGAAAACAAAAATGCAGGCAAATCCTTTGGAGGATGGCGGCATTTTCATCGCTTCTCACAACTTCGCGTATCGATATGATTTTATCAGTGGGACTATCCCTTGGGATCTTGTTATTATTGACGAGGCACACCGTCTGCGAAATGTCTGGAGGAAAACGAACAAAACTGCAAAACGAATACGAGACGTATTAAAAGGTCGTCCTAAAATTCTTCTGACTGCAACCCCGCTTCAAAACAACCTCATGGAACTTTTCGGTCTTACAAGTTTTTTAGATGAGGATTATCTCGGTACGGATTATTCTTTTAGAACCCTCTTTGCAAATCCGGTCAAAAAACAAAATAAAACCGAGCGATTGATTCAACTCAAGGCGCGATTAATGGGTACAATTGACCCTGAAACTGGCGAACCAAGTGGTGGAATCTTGACTCGCACCTTACGTAAGCAAGTAAAAGGATTGGTAGCGTTTACCAATCGCTTCAGCGTAACGGAAGATTTCGCACCGAATGACGATGAGGTAGAGCTATATGACAACGTGAGCGAATATCTACGGCGCCCATATCTTGCATCTACGAGAGCAACTCAGCGAAACATGATGGAGCTTGTGTACCGAAAGATTCTTGCGAGCTCCAGTTTTGCTATTGCAGGGACGCTCTATCGTGTATCACATTTCCTTGCAAAGCGACTACAGCAGGAATTTAGTGTGAGTCAGGATGAACTAAATTCACTTGCCGAGAGTGTACGAGCACAATTTGAAGTAAAACACGGAAAGAAACTTTCTCCGTTAGATTTCCCAAAATACGAGGCGAAAGAAAAGGAGGGGGGACAAGAAGTCCTCCCCGGCCTCGACGATATAGAACAGGAATTGTCAAAGATTGAGGAAGAATCAACGGATGCGGACGATCTTGGTGAAGACGAGCTTCTTGATGTGGAAACAAAAAAAATCACAGAGCGCGAAATTGATCACAAATTTACCAAGGAAGAAGTCCTTCGGGAACTTCAAGATATACTAAGTTTTTACTTCCTTGCTTCAAGGATAGATCAAAACCAAAAAAGTCAAGCACTCGTTCGAGTACTCGGCAAAGTTTTTAAGCATGCGAATAAGCAGGGATGGCCGCAAAAGGCGGTGATATTCACCGAATCCCGCCGCACGCAGGACCATCTTGAAAAACTGCTTGGAGGAATCGGATATGATCTTGTTCTTTTTAATGGTACGAACGCGGGAAAACAGGCTCGAGAGATTTTTAGTGAATGGGAGAAAGAATTTCCCAAAGATGCAGAACAGGGCTCGAAATCAATCAATTTGCGAAAAGCACTCGTGTGGAAATTCCAAAAGCTCGAAAAGGGTATCCTCATCACGACCGAAGCGGGAGCAGAGGGATTGAATCTACAGTTTGCAAATATTGTTATTAACTACGATTTGCCATGGAACCCCCAACGTATTGAGCAACGCATCGGTCGTTGTCATCGATATGGTCAGAAACTGGATGTTTTGGTGATTAACTTTTTGAATAGTCGTAACTATGCTGATCAGCGGGTTTACGAACTCTTGAGAGAAAAAATACGATTATTCGGAAATCTGTTTGATTTCAGTGATAAAATGCTCGGGACAGAGCAACTTACGGATGATGGTTATGACGTCCGGGAAATTGCACTTGGTGGCCTTGGTAGCGGCCTAGACTTTGAAAGAAAAATTCTCGATATATATCGAAAGTGCCGTACAGAGAAAGAAATTGAAAGTGGCTTTAAACAATTACAGCTTGAGCTTTCTGACGTTATTCAAGAAAAGGTTGAGGATGCACATCGCAAAGTGGTGCAACACTTCGATGAGGAAGTACGACGAAAGCTTCGACTGCGTCAAAAACAACTTGCGGAATCCCTTGATCGCTATGATCAGCTCCTGCGAAAGTATCTCGACTTCTCATTTGGTGGCAGAATTTCCTATCGTGCAGAAAATATTTTCGATTATGACAGCCGAACATACTATCTTGGTAGTTTGAAAGAAGAAGAAAAGCAAAATGGTTACAAGCCCGCTACCGGCAAGGAACCATTTATTAAAGAGAAATTAGAAGAAGATAAAAAAAATCGTGGGGTGTGGAAAATTACGCTCCGGCACGATAATAAAAAGAAACGACATTCTTTTGAAGATCTCGTAGGTAAAGAGTGCCAGCTTATTTTTGATATTCTCAATTGTAAGCGTAGGAC
>JARIGY010000106.1 GCA_029288535.1 Candidatus Tayloriibacteriota bacterium
GCCAGGATCTATATAATCAACTCAAAAATGACCCGCGCTTCAATGTGACCATTACCCGGCAGGCCGACGGCAACTACGCGCCGCAATTCCAGAATTATTTCACGCAGAACCATGATGCTATCGAGCAGTTCATAGCTGCCAAGCACAGCACTATGTCCGATCTGCTTGCCCAGGGCGCGATCCAGAAAGTCGAAGGCGTGCCGCACAATACCGTGAACGACGATATCGCCGTGCGGCTCTACGGCATCAACAAGTGGGCCAATGAAAACAATATCGATCTGGTGCTGCATATCCATTTCAATGACAACCCAAGCCGGCCGAAGGATAACCCTGGCCCATACAAGGGCTTGACCGTTTATATTCCCGAATCGCAATACAGTAATGCACTTTTAAGCCATGCATGGGGCCAGGCTTTGTTCCAGACATTGAGCGGCAAGTATGCAAAAAGCACCATGCCAGAGGAAAGCGCCGGACTTGTGCCGGACCAGGACCTTATCGCCATCGGCTCGAATAATTCCCTTATTCCTGCAAGCGCGCTTATCGAATACGGCTATGTGTATGAACCTCAGTTTTTGAACCAGGCGATCCGTTCCAAAGTCATTTCCGATTTGGCCTACCAGTCGTTCATCGGCATCCACCATTTTTTCGGCGATGCGGCTGTGTATGAAAATAATTTCGATACGACATTTTTGCCTCACAGCTGGAATGCTTCGGTTGCATTCGGCACGGCAAACAATGCCGATATCCTGGCACTGCAGGCCGCGTTTCGAAACCAGAATCTGTTTCCTGCATCAGGCGCAGAAACATTCGACTGCCGCATGAGTGGCACCTTCGACCCGTGCACGCAGTTCGGCCTCAAGGCATTTCAGACAAAATATGCTATCCAAGCGACAGGAACGCTGGGGCCGAAAACGAGAGGGAAGCTCAATGCGCTTTTCAGCGCCCAGTAGAGGCGCAGAATACCTTGACTTTTAAACTCAAGTATGCTATAATAGCATAAGATAGAACCTTGAAATAAGGCTTTTCTACGCTGTGGCAAACCAATTCGGTAACGCCCTAAGTCCCATATCGGGAACAGCAATCAACACAAGGAGATGACGCCATGACTAAGATCATGAACGCATCTGACGTGAAAGTGATGACCGATGGCCAGATCGAAAACGCCGTTGGTCAATTCCGTGACGCCCTCCGCAAGCACCGCTCCGAGATCAGTTCGGACGTTGCACAGCAGGTTCTCGGTGTCGAGAACTTCGGGATGATCGTCTTTGCGCCGTTCCGTGAACGTGCCGAGATGATCAGCAAGCAGGTCGTTCGCTGTGTCCCTGTCAACCGGACTCGCGAACCCCGCAAGGCTCTCGAGGCCACCGGCCGCAACCTCTATGTCAACGATGACGTGGTTGCGACCATGCCCAAGGGTACTGGCAAAGAAGCCGAAGTCGTCTTCTTCAACCTCGGTCGCTACGTTAGCGACACCGACCTCGACAAGGAATACGAACTGCGCGGGCTCGTCCCCGCCGATCCGTACTCTCTGGCCGCTGTCAACGAAGCCGATCCTACCTTCGCTGAAAAGAAGCCTCACGGCACTCATTGGAAGGATGCCGACGGCAAGTGGTGTTTCGCCACGTTCGACCTCTGGGACGACGAGCGGGACGTGATCGTCGACCGCGACGGCGACGCCTGGCTTGACGGCTGGTGGTTCGCTGGCGTGCGCAAGGCCGTCAAGGCCTAGCTCTTCGGCGATATTCGCCAAACGCTTAGGAGATATGCGTTTCCCAAACTTCCAACCCCGTTGCATTTTGCACGGGGTTTTTCTTTTGCAAAAAATGTCTTTGGAGCTAACTCGGCTTCATAATTATTTTATATCGCCGTGATAGATTTTATCCTTACAAACGTTTATACTAAGCATAATGGCTAAAATAACTATTGATACCCTGGCAGGAATGATGAACAAGGCTTTTGAAGACCTTAAAAGAAATATGGATGAAAAATTTAAACGAGTCGATGAGCGTTTTGACTCTGTTGAAAATCGTTTGGATAAACTCGAAAACAACCATGAACGAAGAATTACAGTTTTGGAAGATAATGTACGGGTTATAAAAACAACGATAGGGAAGTAGTGGATTATTTAGCCGCTAGTACTTTCTCCAACTCCTCCTCCGCGACTTTCGCGTCGCTCCATAATACTTTTTTATTGCCGGCTTCCATGATGTACGGGTCGGTACCTTTGCCGGTGATGATCACGGTGTCGCCCGGTTTGGCAAGGGAGATCGCCTGATGGATCGCTTCGCGGCGGTTCATGATGACTTCATGCATAGTGGTGGTAATGCCGGGCAGCATGTCGTTGATGATCTGCATCGGGTCTTCGTCGTACGGGTCTTCGTTGGTAAGGATGATGTGCGAGCAGTTGTCGTTGGCGACTTTGGCCATGTCGGGTCGTTTCCATTTGTCGCGGCCGCCGCCGGTGTTGCCGAGCACGCATATCTTCCTGCTGTCGTTGAATACGCCGTAGACTTTCGCGAGCGAATCGGCAGTGTGGGCGTAAT
>JARIGY010000017.1 GCA_029288535.1 Candidatus Tayloriibacteriota bacterium
ATGCCGCGCCGCCTGCCGAGCGACGCGTATGGCGGTCTGTGGACGGGGATCGTCCGGCTCGGTACCAATCATAAGGCCGGTTATGAAATGCGCCTGTTCGATGAGGGGGAATCCGAAGCCAACTTCGAACTTTTTCTCTCGGCACTCGATATCTACAAGAAAAAGGCGGGCGATGACATTATGCCGGAAAGGAGGGATATTCCGGCCGAGTTTGCGCTGAAGATGCCGCGGCTCCGCTTCCGCCGTTCAAAAAAACCCTCTTCACCGCGATAGACCGACAGGCAAGCGTCTTTTATTCGTCTAGATAAGCATGAATGACAACGCAAATAACACAAACACATTAGAAGATAAGATAGAGATGACGATCAGCGATGTCGAGATCGGAACGGTAGACTTGCATGAAGGATATTATCCCGTCGTTTTCCACACCAACCGCGGCGATGTCGAATGCAGATACTACGCTTCGGCTACGGTACGGCGGGCGGTCATATTCGTCGGCAGCGAAAAGGGCGGCTGGGATACTCCCGTGCATGACATGCTTTACCCGAGCCTCTGCAATGACCTCGCCCGCCATGGCATGAACTGCCTGCGGGTAAAGTACCGCGAGCCGGGCAATTTCGGGGAATGCATTCTCGATATCCTGGCCGCCGTTTCGTTTTTAAATTATGACAATATCGGTTCGATAGGTCTTGTCGGTCATTCATTCGGCGGGGCGGCCGCTATCCAGGTGGCCGCAGCCACTCCAAGCATCTCGACCGTCGTTTCGCTGTCGCCACAAATGTTCGGCAGCCATGCGGTCGATCATTTCCGCCACAACCAGTCGATTTTGGTGATGTACGGCACCGATGACATGCGCCAGTCGGTAGAGAGCTCATCGACTCTTTTCAGGTACGCGCACGATCCGAAAAAAATCATTTACTATAAGGGAGCGCGGCACAATCTTGACGAGGCGGCGCCGGAAGTATTCCGGACGGTAAAAGAATGGTTATATGATAAAGTATAAACAATGAAAATAAAAAAACACACACTATGGCAATGGCTGCCGTTCGTCTGCATTTCAACGATCATGGCCTTGCTCGTCTATGCCGCCGTTCAGCAGAACTATCGGCAGAATGCCAACGATCCGCAGATCGAAGTTGCCGAAGAGGCAGCGGCTCTCCTTGCCACAGGACAGTCGCCTCAAATGTTCGGTTCGAATACGCCAACGGATATTTCCCAAAGCCTGTCGCCATTTATTATCATATACGACGATGCGGGAAAAGCGGTAAGCGGGACTGGTACGCTCAATGGCGCAGTGCCGACACTGCCTCAGGGAGTGCTAAGCGCAGCTAAGGCAAAAGGCGAGGATCGGTTTACCTGGCAGCTGGCGCCAGGAGTCCGCATTGCGGCAGTCGTCGCGCATTACAATGCGGCAAGTCCTGGATACGTGCTTGTCGGGCGTTCTTTAAGAGAAGTAGAGAAACGTGAAAGCGCTCTTTCCTTCTATGTTTTAGCGGGATGGCTGGCAATGCTTGTTCTCACGCTTATCGCCGTCGCTTTCGGATCCAGATCGAAAAAGTTCTCCACAGAATGATTTTGCCCCAGATGGGCTCAAGGTTATACTGTATATATTAACCAATAAATCATAAGCAATGCGATCAGGCCTCCTTGTCATTCTTCTCGGTATCATCTATCTTCTTTCAACGCTAAACTATATTACTCCAATCCAGCTGAGCATCCTGCTTCCTATCGTAGTTATCTATATCGGCATCGCCATGGTCACCCGTGACCGATGCTGGCACTGCGGCATCTGGCATGAAAGCAATATTCTGCACAAGAAAGCCGGAGTCTGCGATTGCGAAGACTGCGGTCCGGTTTCCAAAAAGCGCTCTAGCTCAAAATAAGCGATAAAATCCCTGCCGGTTCCGCAGGGATTTTATTTGACCGTGCATATAAGCATATGCTAATGTTTTTGTATGGCAGAAATGTGCGATAAAATCCAGCGCCTGAGCAAGGGCCTGGCAAGCCCCACCCGTTACCGCATCGTCGAGGTGCTCATGGATGGTCCGAAGGCTGTAAGCGATATTGTGGCAAAAGTAAAACTCACCCAGCCTGCCGTATCGCAGCACCTGCGCACTCTCAAGGCGTGCGGCCTGGTAGAAAGCACCAAGCGCGGCCAGGAAGTATACTATTCGCTGAATGCCCGCTATATGATGGGAATCCTGAAAAGCCTGAGTTCCGATATGCAGAAATGCAAAGCATTGCGGGCTGAAACAGTGCGCTAATATTCCCGTCTCATAAAAGCATGCCCGAAAATAATAACAAAGCGATCATAGAAGTTAAAAACCTCACCAGGAAATTCGGCGATCTGACTGCTGTCGACAACATCAGCTTTTCCGTGAAGAAAGGCGAGGTCTTTGCATTTCTCGGCCCGAACGGCGCCGGCAAAACCACCACTATCAAGATGCTCACCACGCTTTTGCAGCCTTCAAGCGGCGAAATCTTCCTGAGCGGCCACAACGTCATTGAAAATCCGAGCGAAACCCGCCGTTCGTTCGGCATTGTCTTTCAGGATCCGAGCCTCGACAATGAATTGACTGCGTACGAAAACCTGCAGTTCCACGCTATCCTGTACGGGCTTTCAAAAAAAGTCTACGCCGGGCGCATCGAGAAGCTGCTCGATCTCGTTGAGCTCAAAGACAGGAAAGACACTTTCGTGAAATTCTTTTCCGGCGGCATGAAGCGCCGGCTCGAAATAGCCCGCGGCCTGCTCCATCATCCGAAGGTTCTTTTTCTCGATGAGCCGACCATCGGCCTCGATCCGCAGACCCGAAACCATATTTGGAATTATATTTACAATTTGAATAAAGAAGAGCAGGTCACTATTTTCTTTACGACTCATCACATGGAAGAAGTCCAAAAAATGGCCCAGCGGATCGTCATCATCGACAACGGCAAAATCATAGAGCAGGGAACGCCGGACGAGATCCGGGCAAAGGCGGGCACGGAGGACCTCGAAGAAGCGTTTATCAAACTTACCGGAAAGGAAATCCGCGAGGAAAAGGGCGACGTGTCGAAGAATATCATGAGGACTTCCAACCGGATGATGCGTTAAACCAAAACCATGAACACCATTTACATCTTATGGATCAGGCAGCTGAAGCGGTTTATCCGCAAGAAGGCCAGCCTGGTCGGAGCGCTCGGCCAGCCTGTCATCTTTCTTTTCGCGCTCGGTTTCGGCCTGAGTCCGATCTACGCCAAAGCGGGTGGCGGAAACTACATTCAGTTTATCGCGCCGGGCATCATCGCCATGACCGTGCTTTTCACATCCATTTTCACCGGCGTAGAAATAATCTGGGACAAGCAATTCGGCTTTCTCAAGGAAACGTTTGTTGCGCCGGTCTCGCGCTTCCAGATTTTCCTCGGCAAGACGCTCGGCGGCATGACCGTTTCCGTCATCCAGGGAATCCTTATTTTCTTCATCACCATGATCGCCGGTTTCAGGCCGATCAGTCTTGCCAAGCTTCCGCTGGCGTTCCTCTTTTTATTGCTTATTGCGTTCCTCTTTTCGGCACTCGGCACGGCTATCGCGGCTCGCCTCGACGACATGCAGGGCTTTCCGCTCATCATCAACTTCGTCATCCAGCCGCTTTTCTACCTTTCCGGCGCGCTGTTTCCTGTCCATGGTCTGCCTTCTATCCTCAGCTTCATTACCAAAATCGATCCGCTTTCCTACGGCGTTGACGGCATGCGCTATGCCTTAAGCGGCACTAATTTCTTCTCGCCGTTTGTCGATTTCAGCGTACTTGTCGGCATTAGCGTCGTTGTCGTGCTCGTCGGCCTCTATCAATTTTCAAAAATCGAGCTCTAACGCATCTCCGTGTCAAAATATTTCATCCTGGTCGTCTGTGTCGCGATTGTGATCGGTTTTTTCTCGCTGCAGAAAAGCGAATTCAACTATGTCCGCACCGTTGCGGATGCGCCGCTTGTTGTAAAAGACAAGGCGGTGACTGTGCTTTTTGTCGGCGATATCATGCTCGGGCGCAATGTCGAGAACCTGATGAAGCAAAACAGCGCCTCTTATCCCTTTGCGCATATCCAGGACCTGCTCACAAGTGCCGACAGTGTCGTCGCCAACCTGGAAGGGCCGATCACCGACCCTCATGCAGAAACGCCGTCCAACGGCTTCCGATTTTCATTTCCCGCAACCACCGCGCAAGTCCTGAAGGAGCATGGTGTCGGAGTCGTTTCGCTTGCCAACAACCATACCGACAATTACGGCGCTTCAGGCTTCGAGCAGACTAGGCAATTCTTGGATGCGGCTGGTGTGACCCATGTCGGCAATCCGGATACTTTTGCTGAGAAGTACACTGTGCGTGCTTCTGTCGGGGACCAGCACTTTCTTTACGTCGCTTTCAATTTTACCAAACCGGGTTTTAACACTGCGAGTGCGCTAAGTTTTGTAAAAAACTTCCCACGCCAGCCGGGCGAATTCATGATCGCGCTTGTCCATGGCGGCACCGAATATAAGCTTCATTCAAATGCGGCCCAGGAATCATTTTACAGAGGGCTGATCGACGCCGGCGCCGACCTGGTGATCGCACATCATCCGCATGTCGTCGAAGAAGTCGAGACATACCACAACAGGCCGATTTTCTATTCGCTCGGCAATTTCATTTTCGATCAGTATTTTTCAAAGGATGTTCAGGAAGGGCTTGCGGTGAAGCTTACGCTTTCCGATGCTACTGCTAGCTATGAACTCATTCCGCTCGCAAGCGTCCATAGCCAGCCGGAAGTCATGGCTGAGCCAGAGAGATCGGCCTGGCTTCAGGCCTTGGCCGGCAGGTCGGATCTGTTTCTAAAAAATGATATCCAGCAAGGGCGGTTCTCGTTTGGGCGGTAAAATATTTGCGCGGAATAAAAGAGTATTGTAGAGTTATTGCGGGGCTGTTCTGAAGAACGGTCGGTTCATTTTCCACCAACGGATGGAGCTTAGTATGGCTAACGCCATTTGCCTTATTGGTCCTCAGGGTTCTGGCAAGTCGACGCAGATCGCCGCGCTGGAGCGCCAGGGTTTCGTGAGGGTTACTATGAGTGAAGTGCTCAGCAATGTCCAAGATCCTGCTTTTCGGGAGACCTCGGCACGTTGCATGGCTCGCGGTGTCCTTGCGCCGACAAGTGAAGTGATGCCCGTGCTGTTCCAGCATCTCGACATGCTGAGGCAGGGGTGTCAGGACTCGGATGGTCTGAGTATTGTGTTCGACGGAATGCCTCGGGAGGTCCTTCAGGCAAGGTATTTGGAAGAATATCTCGATAGCATGGGTTGCCGCCGGGCGTATGTTTTCCTTGAATTGCGCTTGGAAGTCTCTTACCAGCGCATTAAGAAACGCGTCGATGAGATGCTGCGTTCTGGGCAGAGTCCACGCCTGGATGATCTTGATGAGAAGGTGGTGAGACAGCGTCTCGGCGTCTACTTCGACCGTCTCGATCCGCTCCGGGACTACTTGCGCTCCAGTAGTGCAACAGTTCTGACTGTGGATGCTGACCTCCCGGAAGCTGCGGTAGCCAGCAGGATCATGGAGGCCGTTAACGATGTTCTTGTTCCCGTCTAAGTCCGCTCCTTTTACAATGACAAGGAGAACAAAGCGAATCCATCAGGGTTCGTTTTTTTATGCATCGCTATTCCGCGGAATCTTTTATAACCTGATCGATTTTCTCCGCCATGATAAAGTCATTTTCGGAAAGGCCTTTGATCGCATGCGTCGAGAGCGAAACGGTGACTTTGTTCCAGTCGTGGATAAAAATATCCGGATGATGGCCTTCAAACTCGGCGATGTCGCCGACTTCGTTCGCAAAAGCCATGGCCCGCTTGAAATCGGTAAAGTGGAATTTCTTTTCGATCTTTTTGTTATCGATCGCATTCCAGCCGGGAAGGTTTTTCATGCGCAAGGCTACTTCTTCTGCGGTGAGCGCAAGCGCGCCGCCTTCGCAGGGAACGCAGTGTTTGGAGTTCGGGTCGGTATTATCCATTGTGGTGCACGCGGACGCCGCTGCGGATCGGTACTTTTTTAATTTCCTCGATAACCAGATTTTCGTCGTCGGTGATAGTGAAAAGTTCGAGATCGTCCGCATCGATAGTGTTATTTGCAAGCAGCTGGTCTAACATAAGCTGTTTCAGGCTGTTCCAGAAATCGCTGCCGACAAGGAAAATGGGAACCTTCTGGATCTTATTCGTCTGGACGAGTGTCAGCAGTTCGAAGAATTCATCATAGGTGCCGAAGCCGCCGGGAAAGAATACGTACGCTTCCGAGGCGAACGATAGCATGACTTTGCGGATGAAGAAATAATTGAAATCGGCAACATCCGTAACGTACGGGTTGCGGACCTGTTCGTGAGGAAGCTTGATGTTGAGGCCGAGGGAAACGCCTTCCGCTTCGAAAGCGCCGCGGTTGGCCGCCTCCATGATGCCGGGGCCGCCGCCGGTAAGTATCGTGTACCCGAGCTTCGAAAGCTTGCCGCTCATGCTGCGGGCCTGCTCGTAGTATTTATTTGTCTCAGGCAGCCTGGCGGAACCGAAAAAAGTGACTGATTTTTTCTGGCTTTTGATGAATTCAAACCCCTTGGTGAATTCCTTGTCGATCATCGAAACGCGCTTTTTGATTTCGATCTCCAGTTCATTGAGGGTGATCGGCACGATGTTCAGTTCTTTTGCCGGAAGGTTGACGATTGGCTTTGAAGGGTCTTCGTTTTGCATATATTTTCAGTATATCATAATGCTTACGTATCTTGGATATATATGGTAAAGTCTGGATATATGAATAAACATGAGCAGATAACCCTTGGGGTCGGTGTGGTCGTGATCATCTTTTTGGCCTGGGTCGGAGGCTTCTTTGGATTCCTTGCCAATCCGTCCGGACTTGCGGTAAAGACAGACTCGGCGCAGGCGCCGGCTATCGGCCTGCCAAGTGTCCAGGGTACCGATATTTCCAAAGATCCGAAGCTCCAGATGATCGACACTGCCGCTGGCACGGGCGCTGTAGCAAAAGCCGGCAGCCATGTCTATGTCAATTATGTCGGCATGCTTTCAAACGGCACTGTTTTCGACAGCTCAGCAGCGCATAGCAAGCCCATCGATTTCGTTCTCGGCAGAGGCAACGTGGTCAAGGGCTGGGATCTCGGCATTCAGGGTATGAAAGTCGGCGGCAAGCGACGGCTGGTCATCTCTCCCGATTATGCCTATGGCACGCAGGACGTAAAGAATTCTACCGGCCAGGTCGTCATACCTGCAAATTCCACGCTCGTGTTCGATGTCGAACTCGTCAGCGTCAAGTAAGCGAACACCCTCTTGTTTTCTTTTTCTGTCAATAAAAAACTAAAAGGCAGGCTCGGCAGGGCCGGCCTTTTGCGTACCGCGCATGGCGATATCGCGACTCCGGCATTCGTGACAGTGGGTACGAAAGCCACGGTCAAAGCCCTTACTGTGGAGATGGTGCAGGCTGCCGGAGCCGAAGTCGTGCTTGCGAATACGTATCATTTATATTTGCAGCCGGGCGATGAGATCGTAAAAAAAGCCGGCGGCCTGGGAAAATTCATGAATTGGACAGGTCCGACCATGACCGACTCCGGCGGCTTCCAGGTGTTTTCGCTTGGCGCTGCGTATGGCAAGGATTTGGGAAAAGTCGGCAAGAAAAATAGGGAACTGCTGCTGCCGGAAGCGGGGAACGATGAAGATGAAAAAGAAAAAAAGCCGCGCCTTGTCGACATCGACCACAACGGCGTGATGTTCCGTTCCCATTTGAACGGCGATGCGCACTATTTTACGCCGGAGAAATCTATTGAGATCCAGCACAACCTCGGCGCGGATATTATTTTTGCGTTCGATGAATGCACGTC
>JARIGY010000051.1 GCA_029288535.1 Candidatus Tayloriibacteriota bacterium
AGCTATTATAAAAAATGCTATACTTCCTGCTATGAACTTTGAATCAGAAAATATGCCCAATGAGCCTGAGAGCAAGCAGGAACGCCTCCGCGATAGGATAGTCTCTCCTCACGCCGAAGCGATCATAGGGATTTTTGAAAAACGTTTTAAGGATAATGAAGCATCCATAAATATTCAAACGATCAAGGATATCCTGTATTCATTTGTAGAACACGCCATAGAAAACACGCAGCTTTATTCTTCAGAAAAATTCAATGTTTCGTTCCCATATACGGTCATACAAACTGCGGAGCTTTCCAAGTCGCTTTTTGCGCACTACAAAGCATTGCCCGAAAAAGGAGAATCTGAGCAGAAAGAGCAACCAAAAGAAAGCAAAGAGTTCGTGTTCGGCTCATTCATCAATACCGGCAGCGGGCACCAGTTTACCTTTTTCGAAGAAGCGATGCATCAGCTTATAAAGCAGCTGCCGAGCGCTCTTGAGGCGATCGAACGGGGTGAAGAGCCAGACAATAACGAGATCTATGTCCTAGGCTCTCCGACGAATGAGCTCGGCACGATGTCGGCTGAATTTCTCGAAAGCTTTAAGGGCGGCAACACGTTCAAGCGGTTCGGTGCCCTCTATGCTGAATTTGTGCATTCGCAGCTGCCGGAAGATGAACACAAGCGAGAAAATACCCATCTGTTCCTATATGGCATTTCGATGGGCGGCAGTTTTGCCACCCAGACTGCCGAACAGCTTTTGGCCGCAGGGGAAGTAACGCAGTCACATGAAGCTTCAAAAGAAAAGCATATGCCTTTCATGCAAGTCAGGACAGACACCTTGCCCGGAGCGAGCGATTCTCCAGTCAAGAAATGGCAGATTCCGCTTGGCTTCCTGGCCGATGGTGTTTTTACACTGCCGACAAACACCTATACCCGGACTGCGGTCCTGAAAGAAAGGGAGGCGGCTGGCGAGATCAACAAAGTGTTGGCTGAACGCGGTATTGTTCCTCATATGGCTTCCGGCCAGAAGAAAATGAAAGAGGAGGCGATCTGGGGAGACGGGGTACTTGCGGGCAAAGACGGCGTTATTAATAATCTCCGGAATGGAATTCCAATTGATGAGAATCTCAAACTGACCGAAGTCAGGGGTATATACGATCCTTTGACGTACTCGGATGCGTTTCGCCGGGAAGTCCAGAAACAAAGAAATGATCATCCTGATTCATTGGGAGAAAATACCGTATCACTATCCGAAAACAGGAGAAGGGTTGGCATCGACCAGGCTCACACTCTCATCTTTTTTCGCGAAAATGAACTTAAAAGAATAGAGAAAGCTGCGGCTGATTTAGAAAAATTGAAGGGATAAATTCTTTCGTGAAGGAACTATTTAAAGGAGCTGTGCCCGGCGAATGCGGAGAGAGTGGGATTCGAACCCACGGAGCCTTGCGGCTCGACAGTTTAGTAAACTGTTGATTTAAGCCACTCATCCATCTCTCCAGGTTTTATGATGCGGCGGAGACGGCGAGATTCGAACTCGCGAGGCCGTGAAGCCTGGTTCCTTAGCAAGGAACTACGTTAGACCACTCTGACACGTCTCCGTGGGGTTAAACTTAGCACATTTAATGCGCCACGGCAAAAGCCAGAACATGGCGGGCGCCTGCCTTAAGAAGCGTGCGTCTGGCTTCAGCTAGAGTGCTGCCGGTCGTCGTTACGTCATCTATCAGAATGATGTTTCTATTGCGGATGAAAGCGGTTTTATCTGTATCAATTTCAAAGCAGCCTTTGAGATTTCCAAGGCGTTCTTTTCTTGAAAGCTTGGTCTGCGGTAATGTGTGCCTGACTTTTTTGAGAATAGTTTTATCACAGTGCCACTGCGGGCTGAGCTTCATTATTTCTTTGCACAAGAGCTCGCTCTGGTTCCAGCCGCGCTCCAGATAACGTTGCTGCGAGAGGGGAATGGGGACGAGCAGCGGCTCGGTAAAATTGTCATAGAGCGACGCTTCGGAAATGATCTCGACCATCGACTCATATAATAGTGCGGCAAAGAGGCTGGCAACACGCCGGCTGCCTTCGTACTTCAATGCCCATAACGCCTGCCGGACGAGCGGGTCTTTGTAATGGAACAGGCTGTGCAAACCGCCCGGCAATTCATCGAGGGTTCGTGTGGCGCACGCGCCAAAGTGGGCCGGCCGCATCGCTTCTATCGCGGCTATGCTTGGGCGCGAAGGGAAGATAAGGGCAAGCAGTTTTTCGAACATGCGTCCATAGTATCCGATCGGGATAAAGTAAATATAAAAAATCAAATATCGTGGTATACTTGCTGTTTAAGCACGGATACTTTTCATGGCAACTTTTTTCTCAAAACTCTTCGGTCGCAAGAGTGCAAGCGTGGTCGGGATCGACATCGGCACGTCGTCAATCAAGATCGTCCAGCTCGCAAAGAAAGGCGGCCAGGCTATTCTGGAAACCTACGGCGAGCTTGCCCTCGGCCCCTATGGCAACAAGGAAGTGGGTCAGGCCACGAACCTGCCTCCCGAGAAGATAGCCGAGGCGCTTCTCGATGTTTTGCGCGAGTCGAAAGCCACAGCCACAAGCGCCGGGCTGGCTATTCCGTTCGGTTCAAGTCTCATAACCGCCATCGAAATGCCCGCCGCTTCCCAGAAACAATTTGCCCAGATGGTGCCGCTTGAGGCCCGAAAATATGTGCCGGTGCCCATCACCGAAGTTGCGCTGGATTGGTGGGTTATTCCGAAGCCGACCGACAAGCCCGCTGAGTTCGGCGAAGAGGCCGTGAAAGCTACTCAGTCAGAAAAAGTGGATGTCCTATTGGTGGCGATCCACAACGAAACCCTTGCCCGATACCAGACGATAGTGAACCGCGCTTCTCTTGCTACGAGTTTTTTTGAAATTGAAATTTTCAGCACTATCCGTTCGTCTGCCGAATCGAATACGATGACCCAGATGATCATCGATCTCGGTGCGGCGGCCACGAAGATCTATATTGTCGAACAGGGGATCATCCGCGCCTCGCATGTCGTAAACCGCGGCGGGCAGGATGTAACCCGCGCCATGTCGCAGTCCATGGGAGTCACTGTCCAAGTCGCCGAAGTCATCAAGCGGGACATGAGCAAGGTGCCTGCCGATAAGAAGACAGACACGGCCAACACTATTTCCTTAACCCTCGATTACATTTTCTCCGAAGCCCACCAGGTCATGTTCAACTATCAACGCAAGTACAAAAAAGATGTGTCGAAGGCGGTCGTTGTCGGCGGCGGCGGAATGCTTCAGGGCATTTTGACCTATGCCGAAGCCCGATTGCAGACCAAGGTCGAACTTGGCGATCCGTTCGGCAAAACCGAAGCGCCTTCGTTTCTCTCCGAAGTGCTTAAAACGACAGGGCCGGAATTCGCCGTCGCCGTCGGTGTCGCTTTGCGGAAAATAGGCGAATTGGAATAGCGCAAATGGGGAAAACTAAATACCGTGCTGGATAATGCCGTGCTAGAATAAGTTAAATGGACAGCAACGTACAACCCTCGTTTATTCCCAAAAAACCACTGAGCCAAGTCGGGGCAAAACCTCAGCGCGGCACTATCAACTTATTTTCCATAATTGCAACGGTGGTGTTCGTCACGGTAGTCATTATCGCCGGCGGCATATGGGGTTTCAAAATGTATGAAGACAGTCTGCTCGCAAAAAAGCAGGATGAGCTCCGGGTGACGCTCAGCACTTTCCAGCAATCGCTCGCAGACGATCTCACCCGCCTTGACGCGCGCCTTTCCTCGGCAAGCGGCCTTATCAGCCAGCATTTGTATATCCCTGATTTCTTTGCCGCCCTCGGCAATGCGACATTGAAAAACGTGCGCTTCACCAGTTTTAGTTTTTCCGCCGCTCCGGGCCAGATGCCTACCGTCACCATGTCGGGCCAGGCCCAGAGTTACACGGCGATACTGCTGCAGGGACAGGAATTCCAAAAGCCGGAAAACATGAAATACATTAAGAACGCGGTTATTTCCGGACCAAGCCTCAATCCCGATGGAAGCGTTACTTTCGGATTGACGGCCAGCATTAATCCTCAGCTCCTCAGGTATCCCATGGTTCAAAAAACCCAGGGCCTGACTGTCTCATCGGTAGTCATCCAGGCTACATCGACCGATGCAGCGGGTACGACGACGCCAGCTAAGCCAAAAACACCTTAAGCCAATGAAATTCTTCACCCCTTTATTATTGCTTGCGGCGTCGATAGGATTATTCTTCATGTTCATTACTCCTGAATATAAAGCCATTACCGATGTCCGATCCCAGACTCAGGATTACGATGCGGCTGTTGCCCGGGCCAAGCTGGTTGTGGCAAAGCGAGATAATCTTTTGGCAAAGGAGAATAGTTTCAATCCGGCCGACATCAGCAGACTGAAAACTTTTTTGCCCGACTCGATCGATCCTATCCGCCTCATCATCGAGATGAGTTCCATGGCAAGCAAATCCGGTTTTGATATTTCCGGCGTCAAGGTGACCGAAGAGGGGGCTAAGGCATCGGTTACTCCCGGCCAGGACGGACCCATGCTCGGCTCGGATCTCGTATCGTTCAGCCTGACGGCTACATACGATCAGTTTCAGAATTATCTGACTCTCCTGGAGCATAGCCTGCGCCTGATCGATGTCGCGACGATTTCTTTCACGCCTTCGGACACTTCGGCGACAAATGTTTATTCTGTCGGTGTCCGGACCTATTTCTTAAAATAAAAAAATGAGATACCAACCACAACAGCAATCGCATCATTTTCTCACCGCCGCCGGCGCGCTCTTGGTGCTCGGCTTCGCATTCATCGGTTACAATTATCTGTCTACCAAGCGCGTTTCCGCTACCGAAGACCCATTGGTTTCCAGCGAGGGCGACACTGCGTCGTCATCGCCGTTCGATGCCGCGCAACTTGATCTTCTGGCAAGAATGGAAGCCATCAAGCTCGACGGCTCTATCCTTGCCGATCCGAACTTCCTCAATTTACAGGATTGGACAGTTGACCTCGGGCATCTCGACGCCGGCAGAATAAACCCTTTCATTCCGTATGACGGAATGAAGTCTGCGCAATCCGCGCCTGCTCCGAAAGCGCCCGCAAAACCCAAGAAGCATTAATTTTTCGCCATGACTCTTTTAGAAGCTCTCGTACAAAAACGGCTTATAGCCGAAAAAGAAATTCCGTCCCTTCAAAAAGAAGTGGCGCAGACGGGCAAGTCGCTCGATAGCGTTCTCGAAGGCCGCGGCATTGCGTCTGAAGATATTCTAAAGACCAAGAGCGAACTCATGGAAGTGCCTGTCCGAGTGCTCGGCGCCGACAATGTGCCGTTCAGTATTTTGGAATACATTCCCGAAGAATCGGCGATCCATTACCGCGTTGTGCCGCTTGCCGTCAAAGACGGAGTGCTTGAGGTGGGGTTGGTAGATCCCGACAATATCGAAGCGCGCGACGCGCTGAATTTCATTTCGTCGAAAATACATCTGCCCTACAAGATATTCCTGATTTCGCAGGAGGATCTGGAAAAAGTCCTGTCCATCTACAAAGGCATGTCGGCCGAAGTGACCGAAGCGCTTTCCGAACTCGATACGGAGCTCAAAGTCGATAATGTCGAGGTTCAGCCAGGCGAGAGGGAAGACAAGGAGGATAGCAAAGCAGAGACTGCCAAAAGCAAAGTGGAAACGAAGATCGTGGAAGACGCGCCGGTTACCAAGATCGTGGCCACGGTGCTTCGCTATGCCACGGAAGGCAACGCTTCCGACATCCATATCGAGCATATGCGCGACACGATCCGCGTCCGTTTCCGCGTCGACGGCGTTCTGGCGACCAGCCTTGTTTTGCCGTCAAAGGTCCACTCCGCGCTCACTGCCCGCATCAAAATCCTTTCCAACATGCGCCTCGACGAAAAACGCAAGCCGCAGGACGGACGCTTCTCCGCCAAAATCGACGGCCGCAAAATCGACTTCCGCGTGTCCACATTTCCGACCTATTACGGCGAGAAGATCGTGATGCGTATCCTCGACCAGGAAAAGGGCGTAAAAAAACTCGAGGACATGGGCCTGACGCTGAGAAACCTCGACATGGTCAAAAAGGCAATCTTGCGCCCGTACGGCCTCATCCTCATTTCCGGTCCGACAGGTTCCGGCAAAACGACAACGCTTTATTCCATGCTCAATATGGTAGATAAAGAGCAGAAAAACGTATTGTCGCTCGAAGATCCTATCGAATACAACATTGAAGGCATAAACCAGTCGCAGGTCCGCCCCGAGATCGGCTACACCTTCGCCAACGGTTTGCGCACGACGCTCCGCCAGGATCCGAACATCATCATGGTCGGCGAGATCCGCGACAAGGAAACCGCGCAGCTTGCGGTCCAGGCGGCGCTTACCGGCCACTTGGTGCTCTCGACCATCCACACCAACAGTTCCGTCGGCGTGATCCCGCGCCTCATAGATATGGGAGTCGATCCGTATCTCATCGCTCCGACCCTGGTGCTGGCTATCGCCCAGCGCCTTACCGCTACGCTGTGTCCGGGTACGGGCAAAGACATCGCTCTCGACGATTCTTTGAGGCTTCTCGTGGAAAAGCAGCTCGGCGATCTTGCGCCCGAATTCAAAAAGGACATTGTCATTCCGCAGATAGTCAAAGCGGTGGCGCCGACGCCGGAATGTCCGACCGGCATCCGCGGCCGTTCCGCCGTGTTCGAAATGTTTGAAATGGACAAGGATATCGAACAGGCGATCCTCAAGAATCCGACGGAATTCGAGATCAGCAAAGTCGTGCGCCGCAAAGGCATGCTGAGCATGAAGGAGGATGCCATGCTCAAGGCGTTCAGCGGGGAAATCGCGTTCGAAGAGGTCAACAAGCTTTAGGATATGATATACTAATCAGATAATTATGGCAGAGCAAAATCTAAAAATACTCATTGTCGATGACGACGCGTTCCTTCTCAATATGTATGCTATGAAGTTTTCCAAGAACGGCTTTGCCGTGGAAAGCGCGCAAAACGGCGTAGATGCTTTGAAGAAAATAAAAGACGGCACGTATGTTCCCGACATCCTATTGCTCGATGTGATCATGCCTGGCCTCGACGGCATCGAGCTGCTGACCGAGATCCGCAAAGAGAAGCTGGTGCCGCAGAGTACGATCATTATGCTCACCAATCAGAGCGATACGCACGATATCGAAAAAGCCAAAGCCATGAGCGTAAACGGCTATATCATCAAAGCGACCACGATCCCGTCCGAAGTGATAACGCAGGTGAAACTTATCCATAGCGAAGCCCATAAATAAACCGGCATGGCATCCAAGGATTATAAAAAACTTCTCGATACCCTTATCCAGACCATACTCAAGGAAGGCGGTTCCGACCTGCACCTTGCGCAGGGCCGCAACCCCATTGCCCGGGTTTCCGGTTTTCTGGTGCCGCTGCTCATGATCGACCCGCTTACCGCGGATGACATGTACGGCCTTATGGATATCATGATGTCGCCGGAATTCAAGCAGCGCTTCCTGGCGAATAAGGAAGTTGATTTTTCTTTTTCCCATGGCGATGGTTCGCGATTCCGCGGCAACTGCTTTTTTCAGCAGGGAATGCCCGGCATAGCGCTGCGCCTCATTCCGCGAAAGATAAAATCCCTGGAGGAGCTCGGCCTGCCGCCGATCCTCGAGAACTTCACGCGCAACAAGCAGGGGTTTTTCCTCGTTGTCGGCCCTGTCGGCCAAGGCAAATCCACGACGCTCGCTTCGCTCATCGAGCTCATCAACAACGAGCGCATGGAGCACATCATGACGATCGAGGATCCGATCGAGTATCAATACACTCCCAAGAAATCCATCATCGACCAGCGGGAAGTGGGGATAGACACGAAAGATTTCCATACCGCGCTCATCGCGATGTTCCGCGAAGACATCAACGTCTGCCTCATCGGCGAGATGCGCGGGCTCGACACCATATCGGCCGCGGTCACTGCCGCCGAAACCGGCCACCTGGTTTTTTCAACCCTTCACACCAACAATGCCGCCCAGACGATCGAGCGCATTATCGACTCGTTTCCGCCCGACCAGCAGGGCCAGATCCGCATGCAGCTCTCCGGCAGCCTCACCGGCATCTTTTCCCAGCGGCTTGTTCCGCGCATTTCCGGCGGGCTTGTGCCGGCATATGAACTGCTCATCAATAACAGCGCGGTTGCAAACCTTATCCG
>JARIGY010000057.1 GCA_029288535.1 Candidatus Tayloriibacteriota bacterium
GGCTAGAGTCCCGGTCAGTATAGAATACGAAAATATCACCCCGGCCGCTGCTGCGTCCACCCCTCTTAAATTAAGAGGGGTCGTCGTCCCAACGACGGGGGTGATATCGACTTCCACTCCTCCTAAAAAAACCGGCACATACGTAGCATCCCGCGGCGGCAAAGTGTTTTATCTGCCGAGCTGCAAAAGCGCCAAACGGCTTTCCGGGAAGAATAAGATCTGGTTCGATACCAAAGCCGAAGCCGAGAAGTTCGGCTATAAGCCGGCCAAAAACTGCAAAGGAATATGATAGACTATGGATACTATGATCGTCGTCGATATTGAAACAACCGGCACAAACCCGGGAAAGCACTCTATACTGAGCATTGGCGCAATAGACCTGAGTAGGCCGGAGCTTATTTTTAATGAAGAGTGCAGGATCTGGGAAGGAGCGCATGTCGAGCCTGAAGCTCTGAAAGTAAACGGCTATACCGAAGAGCAGATTACAGACCCTGCCAAGCAGACCGAAGAAGCGCTTATCAAAAAATTCTTGGCTTGGATGGAAGAAAGGGAAGATCGGACGGTGGCCGGCCAGAACCCGAGCTTCGATACTGGCTTTATCAGGTCGGCTTCGGCCCGATGTTCGGTAAATATGCCGCTTGCATACCGAACCATCGATCTTCATTCCATCGTTTACTATCACATGGTCCGCAGAGGCGAGACTCCGCCCACGATTCACCATCATAGTGCTATCAATTCCGACCTAATAATGGCGTATGTCGGTATTCCAGCCGAGCCAAAACCGCATATTGCCATAAACGGCGCGACATGGGAGGCCGAAGCGCTTCACAGACTGCTCTACGACAAGCCTCTTTTGACCAGATTCGAAGCATTTCCCATACCCTGGCTGAGCTAGCCGTCTCGAGCTTAAATATAAAGACATACCTTTACATATAGTCAATGGTCTGGCAGAGTAATTTTGCCTTTTTAAAGGCTAATTAGAGCCATTTTATAACTCTTGGCAAATGCCTAAAAGCGTGTTCTTCTATTGACAAAACATTCCAAACTTGCTATACTAATTTGGTAAATCAGAGCGTATGTCTCTGGTTTTTTGTTTATAAGCTAGAACCAAACCCATTTTTACTTTAACTACCAGTCTTGCGTTGTTCCTCTCTGCTGCGACTTTTCAGAATAGCACCACCGCTGCCTCTGCCGCTGTAGTTAATGCACCGGTGATTGAAGCGACTTCTACCACAAATCTTGTGGTTCCTGAACAAGAAACCAGCGCAGTGCCTGCCGAACAGATCATTTCCGTTCAGCAATACGTCAACAACTACTATTCGAAAACCCCGATCCTTGCGAAGGTCGCAAAGTGCGAATCACAGTATCGTCAGTTTACTACCAATGGCGATGTCTTGCGCGGCCGCGAAGTCCGGGAAGATGTCGGTCTCATGCAGATCAACGAAACCTACCACAAAGCCGATTCCATCAAATTGGGCTACAATATCTACTCGATGGAAGGCAACCTGGCATATGGCCAATACCTGTACGACCATCAGGGCCTTGCGCCATGGTCCGCCTCCGCTCCATGTTGGAATAAGTAACCTGTGCCGTGGTATACTTTTAAGGTGAGAAAAGTTCTCAAAAAGTATGTCATTCCGCACGAAGGCAACAATCATACGCCCCATCTTCTTCGGAAGTCCGGGGCGTTTTGCCTGCTTGCCGTTATCGTCGGCCTGTTCGGTTTGAGCGCGGCCCAGGTTGCGATCATCAAGCACACCAATTTTGCCGCAGTGCTCACGCCGGTTCTGGTCGATCTGACCAATGCCGACCGCGAGACTCAGAATGTGTCTGTCCTTAAAGTAAGCCCGCTTCTCGCGCAGGCTGCGCAAATGAAAGCCGATGACATGGCGACCAAGGGCTATTTTGCCCATGTCAGCCCCGAAGGACTTTCGCCATGGCATTGGTTTGATGCTGTAGGCTACAACTTTACCTATGCCGGAGAAAACCTGGCGATCAACTTCACCGAATCGAAAGATGTCGAGACCGCCTGGATGAATTCTCCCGGCCACCGCAGCAATATTTTGAACGATAAATTTACCGAGATCGGCATCGCTACCCAGAATGGTACCTATCAAGGCCAGGCAACTATTTTCGTCGCTCAGATGTTCGGTAGGCCTGCGCCAGCATCGGTCCGTGCTTCAGTGGTGAAGCCTGTCGCTCAAGCCATCAATAAACCTCAAAAAATAGCAGTTGAAACTCCTGTCGGCAGCGTAAAATCCGCCGCTACTACCACCATTACAGATGCGGCTCCGCAGCTTCGTACAGTCGCTTCACAAGACATGTTTCTTGCGGTGGAAAATGTAGGAACCGATACGCAGCCCGTTGCTCCGGCTGCCATCGTCAATGCTACGGGAGCGACCGCCGGCACTACCGACTCTTCTTTACTAGCCCACACCTTGGAAAAAATATTTTTTGCGCCGCGCAAAGTGCTCGAATTTGCCTACAGCGCCATCGCCGCGCTCATCCTTCTCGTGATGGGGCTTATCATTCTTGGAGAGTACCGCCGCCATCATGTCCACAATGTGAGTTACGCCGCGGGTCTTTTAGCTACTATGGCTGTGTTCATGTACCTTCTCACGACGCTTATTCCGCACGTTATTGTCGTTTAAAAGCAATGGCCCAATACTGGATCTTAAAAAGTGAAGAGAGCTGCTATTCGATAGATGACATGCGGAAAGATGCGAAAAGCCTCTGGACCGGCATCCGCAATTATCAGGCCCGCAATTTTTTGCGCGAGATGAAAGCCGGAGATCAGGCGCTCTTTTACCATTCGAGTTCCGAACCGACTGGAGTCGCCGGTATCGTGAAAATAACAAAAATCGCCCAGGCCGACCCGACTGCTTTAGATAAAAAGGACGATCATTTTGACCCCAAAGCAACCAAGGAAAACCCGATCTGGCTTGCGCCCGAAGTAGCCTTTTCCAAGAAATTCAAACGGGTGGTTTCGCTTACCGAAATAAAGCGCCGACCCGAACTCGCCGGCATCGGTGTCGCGCAGCAGGGAAGCAGGCTTTCGGTTTTGCCGGTTTCCAAGGAGCATTTTGATATCATCACAAAACTCAGCGATATTGTTTTGTAAGGCCTGACCTCTACATGTTGTTTCATTTACTTTTCGCAAAATCATGTTATTATCAAAATTTGCGGTGTGAGGCTATATCTTTGTTCGATGTAGTACCGCATCTCTGCCGTTTGGTAATTCTCGCGGCAGGGACTGAGGTGAGCGCTTGCGTTTTTGGTTGGAGAATTACCTCACGTCTGTCCTCGACAGAAGATGCCGAGCAGACGCCTGCAGAGAGGAGCAAAGTTTTAGAAAATTGGAGTTCTGCACGTTTGCAGTGGTGAATAGCTATTGCAAACGCTTTGGGAGACAGTTGTTTTTTTTGTGAATCGTCATTCCCAACAGCATCCGTGCTGAATAAGTGCGGATGCTGATTACGGTGTATTTGGCTTTTTATGAAGAGGGGACTACCGTACACCAGCCAGCATTTAAACGTGTCGGCAGGTGATGAAGTTTTTTCTTGAAATGGGTAACCAGGTGCTTTTTTGAGTTTGGCTTTACCCATGACCGCTTGTTTTCTCACGAAGACAGGCGGTTTTTTTATTTGCGTTTTAAGAATAAAGGCCGTCCCACATAGTTGGGACGGCCTTTTTGATTCTACCGAGCATCTTGAACGGATTTGCCAAACGAAATTGCATACCCGTGGGTGGCTGCAAATTGAGCAAGGTGTGTCCGCGTTGCCTGGATATTGTCGGTAAAAACTCGAATATCCTGCACATACAAATTCCCCCGAATTTGCAGCAAGATTGCACCGTTGATATCGGTGAATTTTACTCGATACTTTCCCCGTGCACCGCGGGCAGTTCGTTCTATTTTTCCGAGGGTGATGCGAGTCGCATACGGATCCCTGAGAGCTCCTTGGCACACTATGACTTCCGCCACTTCGATCATGGTGGTGTGGGTGTTGGTGATAACGGCTTTATGTCCGTTGGTTCGCTGCATGAGGCTCCTTTCGGTTGAATGAAATTAAATCTTTTTGCAATATATAATAATAAACGTGATAAGTCAAATTCAAGCATTTGACTTATCTCAATGCCCTGTTATTATCCAAACCTGCGGTGTGCACAACGGTTCTTGAGGATGTCGTTACCGCATCTCTGCTGCTAGATAACTCTCGCGGCAGGGACTGAGGTGTGAGCCGAAGTTTTTGTTGAGACCGTGACCTCACGTTTGCAATGGTGAATAACTGTTGCAAACGCTTTGGAAGATTGTGCGACTATGAGATTTTTGAAGAAGACATTTACCGTACACCGGCCAGCATTTAAACGTGTCGGCAGGTGATGAGATGATGCGTTTCGTTATTGTAAGTGCCGGCACCTCACACTTGCCAGGCAGAAATGTATGGGCAAGTGCTTGCAGAGTATTGAGTCGTCCGTGATGAAAGGAGTTCTGCACGTTTGCAGTGGTGAATAGCTATTGCAAACGCTTTGGGAGACAGTTGTTTTTTTGTGAATCGTCATTCCCAACAGCATCCGTGCTGAATAGGTTCGGATGTTGTTTGAAGTTCTTTCTTGGAATGGGTGAGAAGGTGGTTTTTTGAGATTGTTGCTACCCATGACCGTTTTGTTTTCTTAGGGGAAACAGAGCGGTTTTTTATTGCTCAAGCATAATCCACAATTGTTGACTTATGTAAATATTAATGTTAATTTAGCGCGAGTTGCTCGTTGTAATAAATTCGAAATTTACTGTTCCGCCTCAGGCGGAGAAAGGGGCTTTATGCCTCGCATCATTGGAATCCGTCATCAGGAAAAGGGGACCGTCGCCGGCGAAATGCGCCCGACCCAGTTCTTCATCCTCGAAGATGACGGCGCAAGCTCGACGCTCGAGTTTGAAGACGTGCTCGGTGAGCTCAACTGGCTGGTCGGCAAATACGCTCTCGGTTTCCGAGAGGTGACCGATCGGACGGAAGATCTCTCGATGCATGCCGGCAGCATCAAATTCGGCCCATGCGCCGAGGGTGAAAACCTCAGCGGTTTTCACCCTTCCCAACTCTTGAAGGAGAAGGGGAAAGTCAAAGTTGCGCGCAAGGTACCATCCTTGTACGACGGCGTCCGTCCCGACGACATCTATGTCGCCATGATGGGCGGCTCCGGGCATCAGCTCGTGGCAGGCCTGTCGGCGCGACTGGAGAAACTCGGCGGTTCAGGCGCGGCGTATCACGTTCCGCCAAACCGCATCGCCGACCGTTACGGCAAGGACCGCGACAAGGACAATGACGCGTTCCTCGTGATCGGCTTTTTCAAGTCCAATCCGGAACTTTTCTACAAGGTTCTGGTCCAGGACAGGCTCATCGCCAATGTGAAGTCATGCTGGGCCAACCGCAAGGCGGCCCAGTTTGCCCGCATTGCCCACGGTCTTCGGCTCAGGAAGGTTGCGCTTCTCAAAGCGTATGCCGAACCGGAAGCGTATGCCGGCGCCGGACTCGAAGTGGAAACCTTGAAGTTCATCGCCGGCGACATCGACACGAAGGATCTCGAGTCGGACGAAAGCGCTGCGACCACCGCATTGAAAAATGCCGTCGAAGCGACTGAAGTCTGGACGAAGATTTTCGATCCGCTCGAAGGCGTCGGTCCTGCTATCGCTGGCGGCATCATTGCCGCTATCGGTGACATCCGCCGTTTCAAAACACCGTGGCAGCTCGCAAAGTTCTGCGGCGTGGCCTGTGTCACCAAGGACGTGAAAGGCAGTCCGCTTGCCCGGGCGACGATCCAGCGTCGACGTTCCGGCGAGTTCTCGGGTTGGAATAACGACGCCCGCAAATGTCTTTGGAATTTCGCCGATCAATGCAACCGCCGACCCAGTTCGGTCTGGGGTCAGCATCTCTTGGCGATCAAGGCCAAGACGCTCGAGCTTCATCCCGAGCCGGTCGAGGAAACTAGTTCGACTGGTAAAAAGATCAAGCGGTACACCAAAGGGCACATCCACAAGATGGCGATCTGGCGCTTGCAGACCGATTTCATTTGCGTCATCTGGCGCCAGTGGAAGCGCGTCTTCAAGTACCCGGGTGACTTGTACTACACGAAGAACAAGAATGACCTTCGTCCTCCGGGCAGCCGGAACACGGACATCATCACCGAAGATCTGAAGGAAGATGCGGCGTAGTCTTCTGTCCTGCTTGCAATTACGCATTCTTCAGGCTTTAGAAATGGAGCTTGAAGAATTGAGGTGACAGTACGGTTTTGTGTAATGCAAAATACCTCACGTCTGACTTCCAAGCAGAAAGAGCTTGGCAGACGCTTACGGTGATCATGATCTTTTTTGAATGGAAGTATACCGTACATCTGTCAAGATTGAATAAGTTTTGGCAGGTGATGAAGTTCTTTCGTGAAATGGGTGAGCTTAGTGATTTTTGAGGGAGGCCATACCCATGACCGCTTTGTTTTCTTCGGGAAACAGAGCGGTTTTTTATTGCCCGAGAATGATGTCTATCTCGGATTTTACAGAGGTCACAGCTACGTAAAACATTTATTTGACTTTCTATAAAATCCTGTTATTATACAAACTTGCGGTGTATGTGCCAGTTTCTGAAGAAAGGAGTACCGCATCTCTGTCGTTTGGTAACTCTGGCGGCAGGGACTGAGGTGACAACATAGCTTCTTGTAGAAAGGCTTACCCCACGTCTGTCCTCGGCAGAAGATGCCCAGCAGACGCTTACGGTGGCGTGTGAATTTCATGAATGCCACTTTACCGTACATCTGCCGGCATTTAAACGTGTTGGCACGTGCTGATGTTCTTTCGTGAAATGGGTGAGCTTAGTGATTTTTGATGGAGGCCATACCCATGACCGCTTCGTTTTCTTCGGGAAACAGAGCGGTTTTTTATTGTCGAAAAATACTTGCAATATAATATATTTGTTGTATAATAAAGTCCGGTAAAAAGTGCGTCGCGAACCCTGGTTTTTTGAGGCGGCATTATGAAAAAGTTTGCAATGGCCGGTTGCTGCGTTTCAACTACGCGGAATATGCTGTTGTGGCTGCGGCACCCCCTGAAGAATTTCGCGCTCTGGTGGGACAAGAAATACGAAGAAGAGGAAAAAATGCCTTTTCAAAGGCCGAGGAGAAGGACACAGGAGTTTCTCGATGCTGATGATCAGGAGAAGGAATAAATTGAAGGATACGCAGCCGCTTTCTTAGCAATAAGAAGGCGGCTTTTTGTAATTTCCAATGGATTAGTGCGTCATGTGGAATGTGTTATCATAACAGGCAATGGCTATGAAAAAATACGGATTTACCTGCAGCGCATTCGATCTCTGTCATGCCGGCCACATGCTGCTTTTCAAGGAGGCAAAAGAGCATTGCGAATATCTGATCGTCGGACTTCAGGATGACCCGTCGGCGGACAATCATATCAATATGCAGTATCGCGGAAAGCTCAAGAATAAACCGATCATGTCCCTTGCCGAGCGCAAGACTGTCTTGGAAAGTATCAGGCATATCGATGAGATTTTCATCTATCGCAACGAAACGGATCTTTACGAAAACTTGCAGCGCCTGATCCATGAAGGCCGGTTTGAGATGCGGTTCATCGGTGATGATTACAAAGGCAAGCACTATACCGGCGACGATCTGCCGCACGAGATCTACTATGTCGGCCGCGATCATGGCTACTCGACATCGGAGCTTCGCCAGCGGGTCTATGAAGCCGAGCGCGAGCGTCTGGAAGAATCAGGCCGGGAAAAGCCTGAAAAAAAGCAGCCTAATTTCGGCAGGCGTTTTGCCGACAATATCAGGAACAAGGACACGGGACATTCTACCCAGCCTGCATAACGAGCGCCTGTATTTTTTCAACGAGCATGTCGCTCTCGGACTCCGTTCCGGTTCCGGCATAGATCCGCAATATCGGTTCGGTATTCGAAGGGCGGATATTGACCCAGCCGGCCGGCAGCTGCAGCGTAATGCCTTCGCGGCGTTCGATGTGCGCATCCTCTGACGCATAGGTACCGATAATTCTCTTCTGAATGGCTTCCCAATTTTTGCCTGCTATTTTCAGGTCGATATTTTTTACCGAATGCTGGGGCAAAGTTGCGACAAATTCGGAAAGGGCCTGTGGCATGGAGGAAAGAATGGAAAGCACGCGGATCATAGCAAAAATGCCCGAATCGGCGCCGAAGAAATCTTTGAAGTAAAAATGGCCAGAAAACTCGGCACCGGTCGTAGCCTGGACCTGCTTCATGACTTGCTTGATGAAGAATACGCCGACTCGGGAAGGGTGGAGCTCGCCGTGCTTGAAGAGCTTCATGTGATGAAGCGCCTGGTACACGAGTTCGTCTGCCACGAATGGCGCTTCGGAATGCCGGAAGAGCAACGCGGCAATCGCAATGGAAGTCAGGACATTGCCTTTCTCATCGATAAAAAATGCCCGGTCGCCGTCGGCATCGAATGCAACGCCGAAGTCCGCCTTTTTTTCTACTACAGTTTTACAGAGTCCGTCCAGAACGCCTGGTAGCATCGGGTTCGGGCCGTGAGCGGGGAACTCAGGGTCGGGATTCTCGTTGAGAAGCGTATAATTATTTAAGCCGAGCTCAGGCAGGAGCTTCTTCAGGATCTCGCCGGTCGCGCCATTGGAGCAGTCGCAGACGATGGAAAGCGGGCGTTCGAGCTTTGTGTGCTTTTTTATAAAATTGGTGTAGAGGGAAACGTAATCCATGGTAGGGAATTAAGCGAGCTTATTGTTGGTAATAAATTCCAGGATCTCAACTCCTGGTACCATTTCGGCGCCGGAGCGCACGACTTTCATGCCGTTATAATTTTTCGGGTTATGCGAAGCGGTGATCATCACGCCGCCGCTTGCTTTGAAGTGGTTGACCAAAAAATAGAACATCGGCGTGGAAGAGAGGCCGACATTCCTTGCCGATATTTTTTTATTGAGTTTTTCCGCCTCGCTTTCCAGTGTGGTTTGGACTTCTAGCGCAAGCTCCGGCGAACCGTGCCTGGCGTCATATGCCACGATGATTTCGCCTTCAGGCATCATGCGCGCCACGGCTTTTGCTACCGTTGCTGCGACCTGTTCGTTGACATCGGCGGGGTATATGCCCCGGATGTCGTATGCTTTGAAAATGGCTGTGTTCATGCTGATCAATAATTACACAATAATAGACTGTAAAATACGCATAGACTTTCAGAATGAGTATACTATACTTAGATGAAGAAAAAATAAAAATTATCATTTATGGAATTCAACATGACAGAGACAATGGAAGATATCCCGCAGAATGCCGCAGAGGTTCTTAAAAACTATACCGGTGATTTTGAACAGGTTGTTGCCGACTTGCTCGCTACTACTGAAGGTAGAGAAAACTCCGGCATGGTCCTTAAGGCGGCAAATGCGCTGCGCTTGAATAATCAGCTAGAACAATAATCACATGACAAACTACGAACGGATCAAGGCGTGCGTGCACGCGTCGGATGTTTCTGCCGACGATATGAAAACGATGAATGATGTCTTTGCGGAAGTCGACGACCGGAACCTCGGCGATATTGCCGACCTTTTCGAGAAGCACAAAAGCTGGGTGGGTAAATTCAACGACAACCGCAAGGCAAAACAAAAAGCCATGACTGCCGCCGACCCTGCGCTCTTTGCCGAAATCCTCGAGCAGGAAAAGAAATATCTCCAGGACCTCACATACGGTCTCGATTAGGCTGGCAGCATAAAGTAAGAAAAACACATCAGAGTCGTCGATTCATATGCAATCGGCGATTTTTCTTTATGAAACAAAAATACTCTGTATTACTTATTATCGGACTGTTCATGTTTCTGGTAGCAGCTGCAGCAGCAGGTTTTACTTTGCTGCGGCCGCGCATGCAGTCGTCGGTAAGCTCCAAAGTCTCGATAGGTGCACTGTATCCAGCTTCTCAGAATGGCTGGTATTACGTCTTTGTACGGCCGGATGCCTATTATAAAATCCAGGGCAGCCCGATCCGCTTTAGCGGCACTCATTTTATGCCGGGCGAACGAGTTGCAATTTCAGCGGATGGAATGAATACGCGCACAGTCGTTGCCGACAGTTCGGGCAGCTTCACGACAAGCCGGATGATAGTCCCGTATGGAGTCGGCATGCGCACGTATACGTTTACCGGAGCTTCAAGCCGAACGGCTTTCCCGGTGGAGATCACTGTCGGCAGCGGCAACCCCTGGATCGTGTTGAGTAATTATTATGCGCCAGCCGGAACCGCGATAACCGTTTCGGGCCATCAGTTCGGCGGCAATGAAAATGTGCGGGTTGCATTTGGCGGGGTCGACAGGGGTTCGGCGATGACCGATCAGGAAGGCAACTTCAGTCTCGTTATTTCCGTACCCTCCGGCAGTCCGAGCCAATCGACGATCACTGCTACGGGTGAGGTAACGCATATGAGCACAAGCCAGCCATTCAGTGTTGCCAAATAAACCCAAAGGTACGGTATACTATATGTTACTTCTATAGGCCGCTAGCCGTAGTACTGGTAGCGCCTATGTAGTAATACATATGGCATATAACGAGAAAGAGCACATATTGTCCTGTCAGGATGGAAATACCGAGGCTTTTGGCCTTATTTATGACCATCATATCCGGACTATCTACAACTTCATCTACTATAAGGTCCTCGATAAGGATTCGGCAGAAGACCTCACCAGCCAGACTTTCCTGAAGGCATTGAGGAATGTCGGTTCGGTAGATCCGGATCGCCCGATCATTTCCTGGCTCTATAAGATCGCCCACAACACCGTTGTCGACCATTACAGAAGCAGGAAAAATACCGAAAACATCGACGACCACTGGGATTTGGGCGATGAAAAAGTAGACATAGCCGCAGAGCTCGATGTGTCGGTGGATATGGACCGCATCGGCAAATACCTGAAGCAGCTTAGCAGTCTGGAAAGGGAAATCATTTTCATGCGCGTGTGGGAAGAGCTTCCGTATCAGGCTATCGCAGAGGTTCTGGGCAAGACCGAAGGAAACTGCAAGATGATCTATTCCCGGACAATCAAAAAACTTAAATCGATGATCAATTAATCCATGGACAAGCGCATATCAGACATCCTAAAAGACCTTTGCCGGATCGATCCGCAATTCAAAGCTCAAGAACATGAGCTTCGCAAGGTCGTGTCTGAACTCATCGTGCTCAAGCCCGACACGCATTTCGACACTGCGTTTGCAGCCAGTCTCCGGACAGAACTTTTAAATACCACAATCAAGCCGGCATCGCTCAAGTCTCCGTACGGCTCATTTCTCATGTCGCGCGCATTTTACGGCATTATCGGCAGCGCGCTCACCATACTCATCGCCGTGCCGTTCACTTATTTTGCGACCGAACAGGCCGCGTCCAACAAATCTCCCGATCTCAATCCATTTTCCACTCAGGTCAAAGACCTCAGTTCAGGCCTGTCGCCAAAGCAGCAGGTAAGCAACAAAGGCATCAATGCGTTCGGCAAGCTCGCGCTTCTTCCGACAGATGCAACTGCCTCAACTACCGGCACGACCAGCGCCGTAAGCGTAATAGCGGCCTTGCCAACTTCTTTGGCATCCTCAACAAAGAATAACAATACGATAACTGTTGAGTATAAAGGCGATGCCGTGACTCTTGGCGATGAGCAGGGAAAAGTATTTGAGCGCACAAAAGGCGCCGATTCCGGAAAGCAGCTTGCGGACATTGTCAGGCAGAGCTCGTTCAACCTTGCCGAAGACAGGCCGTATGGCTATGCCGTCGGAGTCGATTTTGAAGACGGCTCGATTTCGGTGAATCCGAATCCGGCATATTGGACAAAAGCCACTTCCACAATAGCGTCTACGACTCTCGACAATGCGACGCTTCTTAGTATCGCCGACCAGTTCATCAAAGACCATACTATCGACATCTCCGTGTACGGTGCGCCGATTGTGAGCTTTCACAACCAGGTTGTCTACCCTCTCATCATTGAAAACAAAGAGGTGTACAAAGCCGACGGCACTCCATACGGCCTCGTGCTGACCATAGATCCGTCCATCCAGAAAGTCGCGAGCGCAGTCAATATGATTTCTCAAACCTATGACAGTTCGCTCTACAATCTTGAAACCGATTTCTCAAAAGTGGTCGATGCCGCAACGACAAGTCTCAGTCACTTGCCGGCATTCAAAGGTCGCCCTGCATTGAAAATCGCTTCCACTACCACAGCCACTCTCGGCACGCCGAAGCTTGTGCTGCTGCGTTACCTGATGAAGGACAAAACAGGCACTACTACCGAATTGTTCGTCCCGGCTTATTCTTTTCCTGTTACATATAGCGACCCGGCAGAGCATGGCCCGGCCTCGGTGTTTGTGCCGCTCGTCAAGGATTTCCTGGCAAAATTCAGCGCTGCAAACGGACTCGACATTGTCACATAAGACCACGAACCTATAGCTGACACCAATAAGTTGAGTAGGGTATACTCTTGCCATATGCGCAAGAGTATATTTTTCTTTTTTCTTATGCTCATTGTTGTCGGGCTCGGTGGTACTTCTGCCCATGCAGCAACACGACCGGCGCTTCTTACGCTCAACAATAAGCAGTATCCATATTTGCTTTCGATCCCTGCCTTGAAAATAAAAGCCGGTGTTTTGGGCATGGGCATAGCGGCCAACGGGCGGATGGCGGTGCCCAACAATTACAC
>JARIGY010000067.1 GCA_029288535.1 Candidatus Tayloriibacteriota bacterium
ATACAAACCCTTGGCTCGGTGGCAGGCTTGGCATTGAGTCGCCGCACGACCAGATTTTGCCATTCGGAGAGGTGACGAGGAACCTGGTTCCATTCCTCTCGTATGCCAAGAAATTGATGCCGGTTTTTTCCGGATTCGGGCATTCCTCCTGGCCATACATCCGGGCGACACAGCGTCGCCCTTCAAATCCTCCTTTCGGTTTGCTGAGAAGCGCGATCAGCTTTCCAGCACTGATCGGATGCTGCATGGAGCGGTCAAACACCCTGTCCATGGTCTCTTTCCCTTTCGCTTTTGCCCTCAGCAGCTCGGCCTTTGCCATGGTTGCCTCTGCCGCTGCGGCGTCAGCTTTTGCCTTGGCGGTAGCCTCGATCTTCGCCACGTCGGCCTCGGCATTCGCCTTGACCTTGGCAGCTTCGATCTTGACATTCGCCTCAGCGATTGCCGTATCCTTCGGCAGCGCGATGTATTTGTAGTGCATCGCGCTGAATAGGATATAGAGCCCGAAGATCAGGGCGATGAGCATGATCAACCCAAACGCAATCTTGATCCAATTCCACATACGATTCTCCTTGCACTTTTTAGGTGCATTAGTGTCAGTTGTCAAAGAATGGCTTATTCCGGTCACAATGACGCAGACTTGAAGCCCTCCTTTTCTGAAGAGTACATTACACTATTTAATGACAAATGTCAACTATTGCGTTATTTTTATTCTTACTGGCAAAATGCCCATTTTATGGCTCTATTGCTGGATATGTAAGCGTTGGATAAACAGTGCGTCATGTGTATTGAATGAAACCGAAGCCTGTTCTTGCTGTTGATATCGATGACGCTACGGCCGACACGGTCCATCATTTCGCCCGCCTGCTCGATGAGAGGTACGGTAACCCCGAAGGGCTGACACCAGATGAGTTGGTAAAAAAATACCGGATCATTCCGGCTATGGGTTTCTGGCAGACGCCGAAAGTCCTCGAGTGGCTCAATGCGCAGGCCGCCGACAATGACGCTCAGTTTGCCGTCCCGCCCGTTGCCGGTGCGGTTGAAGCATTGCAGAAATTAAGCGGGCATTTCGAGATTCTTTACATAAGTTCCAGGCCCGAAATAGTGCGTGAGGGCACAGAGCGCTGGCTTGCCCGCAATGCATTTCCGAAAGGAAAACTGATTCTTCGTACTCAGTATGACGATAAAAACGGCAATGCCTGGAAAGCGAAAATAATCGAGGAAAAATATCCGGACAGTGCCGGCATCATCGACGACAATCCTGAAATTATTCCAGAGTTTACTCGTCACTATAAAGGCGTCGTATATCTTTTCGGCGATGCCGCTGTTCCGAATCGCGTTGTCGAAGTCTCGGTCCGCCGCTGCCGCACCTGGCAGGAAGTTTTAAAAACGATAGTATGAAAAAATTACGCATTGCTCAAGTCGGAACGATATGGGAACGCACGCCGCCGAAACTCTACGGCGGCACGGAGCGCGTCGTCTACGAGCTTACCGAGCAACTCGTGCGGCAAGGTCATGACGTCACACTGTTCGCCACGGGCGATTCTGTGACTTCGGCGAAATTGTATCCGACATACCCCCGCGCCGCCTACCGCGACAAGATACCGTGGGAGAATTTTCTGTATCCGCTCGACCATATCGCCGAGGTCTTCCGGCACGCCGACGCATTCGACATCATCCATGTTCATCTCAATCGCAGCCAGGATTATGCCGCGCTTGTGCTTGCCGAGCATGTCAGGACTCCGGTGATTTTTACCTTGCATTTTCTGCTGCCGACTCCTGATCAGAAAGACAGGAAGGACCGCCTTTTATTTTTGCAGAAATACAGGCATCATCCTTTCGTGAGCATAAGCGACGCCCAGCGGACGCTTGATCTCAATTATGTGGCTACCGTGCATAACGGATTGGATTTCGCCCAATTTGAAATGCCGGAAAAACCGGGCAAGGACCTGGTCTGGATAGGAAGGTTCGTGCACGACAAAGGGCCTTTGGAAGCGATTGCCGTTGCAAGGAAAACCGGCATGAACCTGATCATGGCCGGAAAAGTCGACCGGCTCAGAAAAGATTCTTCCGATTATTTTGAAAAAAAAATCAAGCCGCATATCGACGGGAAGCAGATCAGGTATGTCGGCGAAGTGAACAATGACCAGAAGATCAGGCTGTTGAAAAAAGCGTTCGCGTTCCTCAATCCGATAAATTGGAACGAGCCGTTCGGACTGACGACTATTGAAGCCATGGCGATGGGCGTGCCTGTCATTGCATTCGACCGGGGTCCGATGCGCGAAATCATCATGGACGGCAAGACCGGATTTCTGGTGAAGAATGTCAATGAACTGTCTCTTATAC
>JARIGY010000083.1 GCA_029288535.1 Candidatus Tayloriibacteriota bacterium
TAAGAGACAGCTATAAGCTTATTGATAGTCTCGACACTCACGAGCGGATGGTCGCCCGGCAAAACCACAAGCGTGGTAATGCCTTTATCCTTGAGTGATTCGCACGCCATCCGCACTGCGTGGCCGGTACCGAGCTGTTCTTTCTGCTCGGCATACAGATACTCATTATTAGTGGCATCTATAACTTCCTGCGCCTTGTGGCCGACGATAAGGGTCGGCTTCGGATCTATCTGCACGACAGAAGCGAGCAGACGCCTGATGATAGGCACGCCTTTTACCGGGTGCAGCACTTTCGGCAGATCGGATTTCATGCGGGTTCCCTTCCCCGCGGCAAGTATGACTACATGGACCATAAAACTATATGTGACTATTTATGCTTCGATAATAATCAGTACATACTATAACAATCCTGGGAAAAGAAAAGTTACATCGCTTCAGTTTTATTTTATCTAAGGCTTTTTTGGTGGACCCTACAGGACTCGAACCTGCCACCCCCTCATTGCAAATGAGGTGCTCTACCAGATGAGCTAAGGGCCCAGTACTTGAGATTTTACACGATTTAGAAAATTTCGCAAATGCTACTCCATTGCCAGAGCAAGCAGATGCCCGATAAAATCCCGCATCGTGCAGCCGATGGCATCCAGTGACTTGGGCAAAAGAGACTGGTCTGTCAGGCCCGGCAGCGTGTTTGTTTCGAGAATGAAAACGCCGCGGCGGGGATGAATCATAAAATCGGAGCGGGAGTAGTGGCGAAGGCCGAGCGATTCATGGGCAAGCTTCGCCATGCGCTGGATCTCATCCTTTTCTTTTTCACTGAAATTGCCGGGCACTATTTCTTGGGATGCGCCGCCGTATTTGGCGGCATAATCGAAAAAGCCGTTTTCTTTCGGATGGATGATTTCAACCGGCAGAAGCGCGTAGACAGGTTCGCCGCGGAAATTGTTGACGACGCCGCAGGTCGCTTCCCTGCCTTTTATATATTCCTCGACAAGCACAACATCTGAAATGGCAAAGGCTTTGAAAAGCGCCGCTTCGAGGTCGGCAAAGTTTTTAACAACGGAAACGCCGACGGAAGAACCGGAGCTTGCCGGCTTCACGACCAGTGGCAGGAGGAAATGATGGAAGATGTGGCTGAGCTTTTCGTCGACGGAATCGGCTTTTTTGATGACGGCGTAATAGGGAGTTTTAATGCCATGCGTTTCAAAAGCTTTTTTTGTCAGATGCTTGTTCATGGCCAGCGAAGAAGCGACGGAACCGGAACCGGTGTACGGCATGCCGAGCGCATCGAGGATCTTCTGCACCTTTCCGTCTTCGCCGTATTCACCGTGCATTGCGTTGAATACGACGTCGATGTTGGCAAGAGCGCGGTCCGGGCTCCGCTCGAAGCCTTCGCGGTGCCAAGCGCCTTCCTTTGAAATCAGAATATCATGTGCCTGGAAACGCTCCGGCATATGCTCCAAGATAGCCGCGCCGGTTTTGAGCGAGACGTCGTATTCGCTTGAAGGTCCGCCGCGAAGCACTGCGACATTGAGTTTCGACATGCATCCAGTATAACACCAAGCGGGGTAAATAATTCTGTGCATAAATAAAAACCCACTAGGCAACACGGTGTTGCCTAGTGGGTTAGCCGAGAAATAGCGGAATGCTACCTTTTTGGCACTTTGAACTTTTGCCTGCACCTGCCGTTCTGGCAAGTCACCGTGTCGCCGCGGCGCTTGGTAGAGAATGTGTGTGAACCTTGGCAATGAGGGCATGTGACGCTCATCTGCTTCATACCGATTCCTTTCGCACCCCCTTAAAGGACGTGTCCGACCCATTGTCGGCAACTAGAAATATATTTTACATATATTACCGAACTCTGCAACTACCTTATCCTGTCCCTTTTCTTGCGATGATAGGCGATGGCGAAACGGTGCGCTTCGCTGTTGGCGAGGATGATCTGGCTTTTGTATTTTTGCGAAATCGCTTCGTCACCCATGATACCTCTCGGCTTATGGCGCTCGTCTTTTACAACCGAAACTAAATCTATAGCGAGACCGCGCTCGGCAAGGACGCTAATTGCAGCGTTGAGCTGGGCTTGGCCGCCGTCGACAACAATGAGATTTGGCATCGGCCATTCGAGGTGCCCGAGCCTTCTTCGCAGGATCTCCTTGAGTGCGGCAGTGTCGTTCACGCCGGGATTCAATTTGATTTTGAATTTCCTGTAATCCGATTTTTTCGGCTCGCCGTCTTCAATAGCGACCATGACGCCGACAACGCTGGTGCCGGAGCTGTGGGCCACATCGTACGCCTCGATCCGAAACGCCCGCAGGCTTCCATTGCTCGCCACCTCGCCGCCGGCCGACGCATCCATCCTATTCTCCTGCTTGAGCAGTGCGACATCCTGGATATGGTTGACCGCAAAAATAGTTTTGCGCACGCCTGCGGCTTTTTCGAACTCCTGCTTCTTGGCATACTCATGCATCTGCTTTTCCAAATTCTTCAGCAGCGCTTTCTTTTTGCCTTCGAAAAAGAGTTTCAAATTGTTGATCTGCTTGGCGTATTCGGCTTTTGAAATCTCACCGGTGCAGACGCCGGGACACAGGCCGATCTGGCGGTTGAAACACGGCCGGCCGGGTTTGCATTTGTTGTCTCTGTACGGAAATATCCTGCGGATGATCTTCACTGCCTCCTTGAGCTGCGCACCATGCGGAAATGGCCCGAAAATGTATTTGTACTTTTTGTGATTTTCATCACTGTCAGCCAGCAATATCCTGCCTCGTATCGTAAAAATCTTTGGGAAATCCTCATTGGTAAAAACCACATAGTTGTAGCTTTTATTATCCTTCTCTTTGGTGTTGTATTTGGGCTGATGCGTCTTGATGAGGTTGGCTTCGAGCAAGAGTGCCTCAAGTACCGAGTCGGTCCGGATAAAATCAACATCGTCGGCAAGCGCCATCATGTCGACCAGAAGCCGGCCGCGGGTGGCGATCAGATCCGCGCCGAAATAGCTCCTGACCCTGTTTTGGAGCGAAGTGGCTTTGCCGATGTAGAGGATGTTTTTCTCTTTGTCTCTGAAAAGATACACACCCGGCTCATCAGGCAGCTTTTTGAGGATTTCTTGACTAATCATAAAACCAATAGTAATTTAACTTGAGAAAAGGGGCAACCTCAACAAGGAGACTTATGAAGGATGACGTCAAATTGGAGATCGGCACAACTTTGGATCCAACTCTCCACGAAGATGATATCGAGGAGATGATGGAAACGATCAAAAAGGGCAGACAAGTCGTCGGCCCGACACCGGCTCAGATCCGAGAAATCGACGAATTGTTTGCCTGGCATCGGGCAAGTGCCGCGGTTAGCATCCCTGTCGGTAAAATCTGGTGAGTAAAGCTGCGGATCGCACGGCAAGAATTTTTCTTGCCGTGTTTTTTATTTTAGCGCTTTTAAATTAAAACTTGACTGATAATAATTCTAAGAGTACATTTTGAAATAGATTTTTGCAAAGCCTCATTCTTTTTGAAAGGAGAGGAAGTATGGACATCTCGACCACGAAGCTTAGCGCTGAAGAGGTACGCAACAGGAAGACTGTGTTAGACGCAAGACGGCACCTTGCGCAGCAGGCACTGCACAGGGCCCAAAATACCCTCAAGGAGATCGATCGGAAACTTTCGGAACTTCCCGGACTCTGCCCGCATGAGAATGGCACTGGAGACACTTGTATCTTGTCGCATTCTCAATGCCCTGACTGCGGACTTGACGAAATTGTCTAGCAGGAGCGTCGGTCTTCAGTTGAAGACCGACGCTTTTTTATTTCAATACTTTCTTCAGATACTGCCCGGTGTAACTTTTTGGATTGTTGGCCACTTCTTCCGGCGTGCCTTTTGCTACCACCTTGCCGCCGCCGACTCCGCCTTCCGGCCCGATGTCGATGATATAATCGGCGGATTTGATAAGGTCCATATTGTGCTCGATGACCATGACCGTATTGCCTTTGTCGACAAGTTTTTGGAGGATTTCTATAAGCTTGCGCACGTCTTCATAATGCAAACCGATCGTCGGTTCATCGAGAAGGTAAATCGTTTTCTGGATATGCGGCTTGTAGAGTTCGGAAGAGATCTTCACGCGCTGCGCTTCGCCGCCCGAAAGCGTCGTGGCAGACTGGCCGAGCTCTAGATAGCCGAGACCGACTTCGTTGAGCGTTACAAGCCGGTCGGAAATGGCCGGAATATCCTTGAAGAATTCCATCGCTTCTTCGACAGTCATTTTGAGCACGTCGTAAATGCTTTTCTTCTTGTATTTTATTTCTAATGTTTCTTTCATGAAGCGCCTGCCGTCACAGACATCGCACGGCACATAGACAGTCGGCAGGAAACTCATCTCGACAGCGATCTCGCCATTGCCCTGGCACGCTTCGCAGCGCCCGCCTTTGACGTTGAATGAAAAGCGGTTGGCTTTCCAGCCGCGAGCTCGGGCTTCGGGCTCGGAAGCAAACATGTCGCGGATGAATGTCCAGGCTCCGGTATATGTCGCAGGGTTTGAGCGCGGCGTGCGGCCGATGGCGCTCTGGTCGATAAGAATCGCCCGGCCGACGTATTCGGTACCGTGGAAACTCGAAGCGTTGAATACTTCGTTGGTGCGGTACTTGCGATCAAAACGTGCCTGAAGATTTTTGTGGATGATCTCGTACATGAACGTCGACTTTCCGGAACCGGAAACGCCTGTCACCATGACAAGCCGGCCGAGCGGCACGTCGATATCCATATTTTTAATATTGAAGACATTGCCTCCGCGGATCATGATCTTGCCCTTGTCCTGGTCGCGGCGCTCGTCGGGAACTTCTATGCTCGTTTCGCCGCGCAGATACGAAAGCGTGAGGGATTTTGAATCGTTCTTTTTGGCAGTAAGCAGCTTGTCGAGCTCGCCCGCAACGACGATATTGCCGCCATGGATTCCCGCTCCGGGACCGATATCGACAAGATAATCCGACGCGAAAATAGTGTCTTCATCGTGCTCGACGACAATGATGGTGTTGCCCGTATCGCGGAGGTTGAGGAGCGTTTTGATAAGCCGCTCATTGTCGCGCTGATGCAAACCGATAGTCGGTTCGTCCAAAAC
>JARIGY010000098.1 GCA_029288535.1 Candidatus Tayloriibacteriota bacterium
GCGTCTCGTGGGCTCGGAGATGTGTATAAGAGACAGCAGCACTTACGCTGACCTTCTTTTTCTGAACATTCCAAACATCAAATAATTCAAAATCATCCATTCTTTAATAGTACTCATAAGAGATAAAGAAAAATTAAAGAATAAAAAACCACCTGGATTTCAGATGGTTTTTTTATTCTTGCTTAAATGAGAATTGCTATTTAGAGCACTTTGTCGATAATGCCGTATTTCTTGCCTTCCTCAGCGGTCATGAAGAAATCGCGTTCCACGTCGCGCTCGACTTTTTCGAGCGGCTGGCCGGTGTTCTTAGCAAGGATTTTGTTCAAAAGCTCGCGGGTCTTGAGGATCTGCTTGGCGCTGATCTCAATGTCGGAAGCGCGGCCTTCGGCGCCGCCGGACGGCTGATGGATCATGATCTCGGAGTTTGGAAGGGCGAAACGCTTGCCTTTGGTGCCGGCAGAAAGGAGAAGCGCGCCGGCGGAAGCGGCAATGCCTATCACTGTCGTTGAAACATCAGGCTTGATGTGGTTCATGGTGTCCAAAATAGCAAGCGCGGCAGTGACCGAGCCGCCAGGAGAGTTGATGTAGAGCAGAATATCTTTCTTTGAGTCCTCAGACTGCAAAAAGAGAAGCTGGGCGACGATGATGTTGGCTACGCCGTCGTCTATCGGCCCGCCGAGGAAGATGATGCGCTCTTTTAAAAGTCGCGAGTAGATATCGTACGCGCGTTCGCCGCCGGCGGTTTTCTCTATGACTGTTGGGATCAGGTATGACATATAATGAATTGCTTATATATAAAGTATGTGGTCATTATAATTCAAAAAAAGCGGGAAGTCAAAACACGGGTATGCTAGTATGTCCTCATGCGACTCCACCGATTTTTTGTAGAAGAACAGCTCCGAAACAAGACAGACATAAGTATTTTCGACGACGAGGTGATCCATCAGTGGAAAGATGTTTTCCGGCTGCGCGCCGGAGACAGGCTGACGCTGCTCGATAATACCGGTTTTGAATATCTGGCTGAAGTCGCCTTGCTTGCCAAGGGCAAGGCTGATCTGAAAATCATTGACCGTTCGGCCGTTTCACACGCTCCCGCCAAAGAGATCTGGCTCTACGCCGCGCTCATAAAGAAAGACAATTACGAATGGATTCTGGAAAAGGGCACTGAAGTCGGCGTTTCACACTTCGTGCCGGTTGTTTCGGACAGAATAGAAAAGAAAAATATCAACATGGAGCGGGCGCTGAAAATTGTGAAGGAAGCGTCGGAACAGTCGGGTAGGGGGACGATGCCGCTCGTCGACGAGCCTGCAAGTCTCGAAGACGCTATAGAAAGCGCTACCGTGCCGCTCATCGCGTTTCACATGAGTGGAGAAAAGTTCGTGGCCGGGTTTCACAATAACAAGCAACAGCTCGGCATCCTGATCGGTCCCGAAGGCGGCTGGAGCGACAGTGAACTTGCTTTATTCAAAGAAAAAAATATACCGATATACAGTCTCGGCGGGCTTGTGCTTCGGGCGGAGACAGCGGCGATTGTGGTTCCGGCGCTGCTTAATTTGTAAATAAAAAACCCCTCCCGAACAGTGTTCGGAAAGGGTTGGAAAAGGATGTAACGAAGATCAAGGATCAAGCCGCAACGGCTGTTGTTTGACTGCTGTAGTATAGGAACCAGCCGTTCGGCGACCGACGGATCTCGATATGTTCGCCACCGAATGTAGATGCCATCTCGGCTTCGCCATTGCCGTTGCTGAAGGTTCCGTCGCCGATGAGTTCTTCGATCGTATCGACAAACCTCGAAACGATTTTTTTCGTCCAGTCGGACGTGCCGTCAAGCAGATGCTTGATTTCGGCAACTGACATTGGTGCGCAGTTTTCCATCCCGACATTGCTGCTTGCCATGATTTGCCCTTTCCAAAAAAGAAGGATCGCCAAGGATCACAGAGACTGAAATTAAAATATCATATTTATTAATAAAGTCAACAGTACGCAGACTGCTGTTACACAGGTATTTCCGTTCATACAACAGATAAAATTTCCATAAAGTACTATAAACACCCTGCTTCCAGGGTGTTTAGTGTCTGTTCTTTGGCTGTTACGAAG
>JARIGY010000097.1 GCA_029288535.1 Candidatus Tayloriibacteriota bacterium
TCTGCATTCTATTTTCTTCTACTTATGCATCACCCAAGCGTACCTCAACAGCACAACGAAGATTCCAGTGGCGACGAGGAAGATGCTGAAGCCGGTGGCTGAGCCCCAGGAGAACCAGGAACCCCAGCTGCGCCAGTGCTTCATGTACTCGTCGTTTTGGCGACGCTCTTCTTCTTTTGCCGCCTGCTTGGCAAGTTCTTTTTCTGAATCCAACATAACGTTACAAAATATATGAGTAATTCGACCTTTTACTATGTACCTGCTTGGTGGATAAATCTACGTCCTAGTTGTTCACTGAGTCAGTGCTAGGGTTTTCTATAGAATAGCGCTTCCACTGCTCTAGCTTAGCGCATTAAAAATTTCAGTCAATTTCTTTTGAACTTTTGGAAGAATAAAAAACCACCAGCATCCTTGCCGGTGGTTGTGTTCTTACTTCCTGCCAAAGAACTTCTTTTTGTATGAGTCCCAAAGCGGCAGGAAATCTTCCTTGAATACTGCCATGAGGAACTCGTCGACATAGCGGCCTTGGCGGTAGAGATGCTGCTTGCGCAAACCTTCTTCCCGGTAGCCGCACTTCTCAAGGCAGGCTTTGCTCCTCGGATTGAAGTCGTAGACCTGCGAACAGATCTTGCGGAGGTTGAGCGTCTGAAACGCATACTCGAGCACGAGCATCTTGGCTTCAGTGCCGTAGCCCTTGCTCCACAGGTCTTTGCGGCCGATGAACGAACCGGTTGTGGCGGTGCCGTGGCGGTAGTCGATGCGGTGAAGACCCATCACACCGATGACCTCGTCGGTCTCGAAGAGAACGATGGCGAAGACTACGTCGTGAGGCTTGCCATCCAGAAGCTTTTCAAACCATTTCTCCTCATCCTGAAGAGTCATGGGAAAAGCGACCTTGAGGAATTGGTGGACGTCGGGATCGTTGATCCAGACTACGATCTGGGACAAGTCTTCCTTGGAAATGGCCCGGAGGTAGACCCTTTTGCCGGAGCGGAATGTGACGCGCCGCGATGCTTCGAGACGCTTTCTCATACTCTGCTCCTTTCGAGAGCTAAAGAACTGCTGATCATGCTAAACAAAAACCGGCTTTTGTTCAGCCGGGAAGTCTTTAACGTATGAGCAAAAGCAGGGGATTACTCAATAGGGGTACAGGTTTCACGGCTAAATATAAGCGCACAAGATGCGGCCTGAATGTAGGAGAGCCCTTCAACAAGGGTTGCTCGTGCAATATTTGTTTGTGAAAAATGTATTTTCATATGCGAATAGAATACGGTTGAGAGTGGTGAAAGTAACAATATGATAGATAGCTGATGGTATAATACCTTCATGGAAACTCTTCTTGCTAATCTTTCTTTGCTTTACCCGCATCTCGGCTCTTTTACCGAAAGCAGGGAAGTGGAGAAAGGCGCAATGAGTAAGAATTGGACATTAAAAAGCGCTAACGCTACCCAGTATTTTTTAAAGCAGTATCGAGCGAAGTTTAGCGAAGCTGAAGTCAAGGAAATCCATAAGGTAAAAAAGTATTTTGCCAGTGGGGGAATACCTGCAGTATTGCCTATTGAGAATAAAAACAGCGAAACCAGCTTCGTATTTGAACAGAAAATCTATGCGTTGTTTCCCTTTATAAACGGCAAGCATATAGAAAGAAAAGACCTAAGTCCTCGCGCTCTTGAAAGCTTGGCCACGATGCAGGCAAAAACCCATCTTTGGGGAAGCAGGGCACCGTTTACAATAGCCGATAATTTCAAGCCATGGAGCAAAGAAAAGTTTTACGCCAAGTCTCAGGCAGTACTCGATGAAATAAAAAAGATAGAACACAAAACAGATTTCGATCTTCTCGTTGAAGAAGGATTAAGCTTAAAGAAAAAATTGGTAGACCAAAACACAAAGGAATTTTCTGATTTCAATGTCGGGCCATTTCAGCTTATACATGGAGACTTCCTTGAGCATAACGTATTTTTTGATGATGAAGAGCAGATCACTCACCTGTTTGATTTTGAAAAAACCGAGATGTGTCCGCGCGTCCAGGAATTGGTACGAGCAATAAATTTAATATGCTTCGAAAGCTCATTTGAAGAAGAGGATTTCAAGAAGGCAGAAATATATATGCAGGCATATCAGAGTGTCTTCCCACTTGATCCGGCAATACTGGCAGATAGTCTGGATGTTTATTTTTTAAAGCAGGTTCACTCTGTGTGGATCGAGACTGAGCATTATCTTGAAAAAAATTACCGTGCAGATATTTTCTACCCGAAAACTGTTGCTAATTTAAAGTATTCTTCTCAATTTCGTGAAGTAATGAAGGATAAATTGTTAAATGCTATAAAATAATAACGCCCAATAAAAAATCCCCCGACACGTGGG
>JARIGY010000101.1 GCA_029288535.1 Candidatus Tayloriibacteriota bacterium
GGACAAGATGGCGCGGTTATGGGACAGGTAGTATACCAGCCGGGAAGATAGAAAGTGATCGCGGTACCGCTTTCCGAGTAGCCATAGCTAAGCGTTCTGGTCGTTGTTCCGACAACAGTATCGAGAGCATTCGCTCCGACAGTTTGCGGGGTGAAATGAGTCCCGGCAATGATGATTTTTGTACCGATCGGACCGGAAATCGGAGAAATCGATCCGATGGTCAGAGTGGTGTTTTTATGGACAACGGCTGCTTTAATCTCATCAGCGGCTTTTGCGTCGAACATCAATGTGCCTGCGCTTTTTTGAAGCTGGGAAGTCACGAGAGCGTCATAATCGTGAGCGAAAAAATCTTCGCAGGACTGGCGGAGCGTGCCATTATACGCACCACAACCATTCGGCGTATGGACGACATAGCCAACAGTCACGTAGTTTCCGTTATTGACAGTCGTATAGTAGTAGCTGGTGTAAAGCTGACCGGCGCCGGCATCGCTTCCTGTGGAAACACAGAACGGCATATTGTTGATAGTGAGTTCGGAATACTGGACCGGCCCGTACCCTGAAGAGCTGAGCCCGGCATAGCAGCCTTTGCTGTTGATATTCGCGCCGCTTGCCGTCACGATAAGTTTCGGCGGATTTGAAGCGACTGAAGCGAACGCGGTGTTAAACGTATCGGGATAGCGGAAAGAGATTCCATACTGGGCATTGGTATACGTCTTCCAGCTTGCAGGGATAACAACCGTCGGCACCGTACTCGTTGCGGCAGGAGTCGAAGGCGTCGATGTCGCCTCCGGGTTGGGCTGCACAATCGCCACCGGAGCATTGCGGCGAACACTATGGGCTACGATACCAATAATAAGAACCAGGAAAACCGCAACAATGACTCCGATAAGAATATTTTTATTTTTCATAATATATTTATTGTACTCTATTATTTCGTTTTTATCCCCTGCCTCCATTCGTCTATCTTCTTGTGATTGCCTGAAAGAAGGACTTTCGGCACTCTGTATTTTTTCTTTTTATATTCGAAGACTTCGGGGCGGGTATATACGTCACTGCTTGCAATCCGGCTTTCTTCAAGCGAGTCGAAGCTGCCGAGCACGCCTTCGATCTGTCTCGAGACGGAATCCATCATGACCATCGCCGGCAATTCGCCGCCGGTGAGCACGAACGGTCCGATGGAAACGTCTTCCATCTTAAACGCCTTTTTGACGCGGGCGTCGATCCCTTCATAGCGTCCGGACACGAAAATGATATCGGTATATTTTTTCTTGACGACTTGTTTTGCGTATTCGGTATCGAATTGCTTGCCTGCAGGACTGAAGAAAATAATCTTTATTTTACTATCACCCCTAACCCGTCTTACAGCGGGTTTTTCCCCTCTTAATTTAAGAGGGGTGGCCGATAGGCCGGGGTGATATCCTGCACGTTTCAACGCGGCCGCTATAGCCTTGATAACCGGCTCGGCACGCATCACCATGCCAGGGCCCCCGCCATACGGCTTCTGGTCTATGCGCCACTTCGGATCCTTCTCGAAATCGCGCGGATTGTAAAACCTGACTTTTATTTTTTTGTCCTCTATCGCCCGCTTCAAAAT
>JARIGY010000003.1 GCA_029288535.1 Candidatus Tayloriibacteriota bacterium
GTTCTTGGTCGCGGGAGCCTTTTCGTTTCCTGGTCAGAAATGCGCATCATCACAGTGGCACTGACACCGATCAGAAGGAATACTGTGAGGAATACATATTCCAGGTATTCCAATACTGTTCTTGAAGTTCGTTGTCTCAAAGAGCGCTCCTTTTTCACGGCGGAATTGCCATTCATCATTTTGCATGATATACAAAATATGTCAAATGTAATTGCTACTGAATCTTATTGAGCTTATGCGGATTGTGGTTGGGGCAGGCTTTGTTCGAGCAGCGCTCGGGAATGGTTTTCGTGCCTTCCATCATCATGCTCTGGCACATCGGGCAGATGTTGCCGGTCGGTTTGGTTTTGAGGATGTGCTTGCAGTCGGGGTAGTTGGAGCAGCCGTAAAAGACACCGAAGCGGCCGCGCTTTTCTACCATCTCGCCCTTGTTGCAGACGATGCATTTGATGCCGGTGGTGTTCGGCTTGGCATTCGGATCCTGCTTGATGAACTTGCATTTCGGGTAGAGCGAACAGGAAATGAATTTGCCGAAGCGGCCTTCGCGCTCAAGAAGCGTGCCTTTGCTGCAGAGCGGGCAGACTTCGCCGGTATCTTTCGGTCCTTCCATGACATGTCCGGCATCGGTGCGGGCGCCGGTGCATTCGGGAAAGCGGGAACAGCTCATGAACTTGCCGTTCTTGGAAAGCTTCCAAACCATCGGGCTGCCGCAGACAGGGCATTTGAATTCATCAGACACGGGGCCGATGTTGGTGATCTTCTCTGCTGATTTTGATTTTGCTTTCACGTCTTTTAAAAATGGGCCGTAAAAATCCTTGAGCACTTTGATGTATTTCATCTCGCCGTTCGCAATGCCGTCGAGCTTGTCTTCCATTTCGGCCGTGAACGAGTCGTTGATGTAATGCATGAAGTTCGCTTCGAGAAATGTTGAAACGACTTCGCCGGTGTCGGTCGGCTTGAGCGCCCGGTCGAGCTTCTCGACATAGCCTCTGTCGAGAATTGTTTTAATGATGGACGCGTACGTGGAAGGCCGGCCGATGCCGCGCTTCTCGAGTTCTTTGACGAGTCCTGCTTCCGAATATCGCGGTGGCGGTTCGGTCTGCTTTTCTTCCGTGCGGAGGTCGAGGAGTTTGAGTGCTTCGCCAGCAGTGACTTTTGGCAGCTCGACGTCGTCCTGACGCGCATCCGGGTCGGCCTTGAGCCAGCCGTCGAAAAGAATGCGCGAACCGTTTGCAGAAAAGCTCGGGATATCTTTTTCTGCGGCCGAATTTGCATCGGTAAATGTCGCGGTGATCTTGGTGCGCAATGTTTTTGCGTCCGCCATTTGCGACGCGACGGCTCGCTGCCAGATCAGGCGATAAAGTTTCTTCTGTTCTTCATTATTTCCTGCAGAGAGTTTGGAAATGTCGGTAGGGCGCACGCCTTCGTGGGCTTCCTGCGCGTTTTTACTTTTCGAAGTGAAAACTCTGTGTTCGATATATTCTTTGCCATACTGCTTGGTTACGACATTGGCGATCTGTGTAAGCGCGACCTGCGAAAGCGTCGTGCTGTCGGTGCGCATGTAGGTGATATATCCGGCTTCATATAATTTCTGGGCGATACCCATGGTGCGGCTCGGCGCAAAACCGAGTCGTGAGCTTGCAGCCTGCTGCAGGGTAGAAGTGGTAAACGGTGCTTTAGGCGATCGCTTCACTTCGGTTTCTTTTACATCCTGCACAGACCAATCTTTTTTCTTTCCCAATTCTAAAATCCTGTCGACGAGCTTTTTGTCGCGCGGTTCTTCATCGCAAATAAGCGTGAGCTTTTCTTTCTTCGGCGTTTCGACATCGGCAGAAAGCACCCAGAACGTTTCAGGCTTGAATGCTTTTATCTCCCGCTCGCGTTCCATGATAATGCGAAGCGCCGGCGACTGGACTCGCCCTGCAGAAAGGCCGTAGCGGACTTTTTTCCAAATCAAGCCTGAAAGATCGTAGCCTACGAGTCGGTCGAGCACGCGGCGCGCTTCCTGCGCCTGCTTTAAATTGTCATCGATAGCGCGGGGATGCTTGATCGCTTCCTGCACGGCGTCCTTGGTGATCTCATGAAAAACCACGCGGCGGGGTTTTTTAAGGTGCGTAGCTTCTGCGATGTGCCAGGCAATAGCTTCGCCTTCGCGGTCGGGGTCGGTCGCGAGTAAGATCTCATCTGCTTCTTTGGCGAGCTCCTGGATTTCAGCCACGACCTTTTCTTTGCCTTTTGAAATTTCGTAATGCGGAATAAAGCCGCCCTCGATGTCGATGGCTTTTTTATTATTCTTGGGCAAGTCGCGGATATGGCCGACCGATGCCTTCACGGTATACTCGCCTTCAAGATATTTTGAAATCGTTTTTGCTTTTGCCGGAGATTCTACGATAAGTAACTTCATGGATTCAATTAATAACACGGGGAGATTTTTTTGTAAAACGCAACAATCATTATGCGAGCCGGATTTCGCCCATGCTTTCTTTGATATGGCCTTTCATTTCAAGCAAGGAAATGTACATGTTGGCTTCGCTCGCCTGGAGCGCGCTTTTGCGGATCAGTTCGTCGCGCGCAAGCGGTTCGCGCAGCAGGTCGAGCAGTATTTTTTCCTGAGGGGAGCAGTCGTCGCGCTTCGGGTCGGGCAATGCCATCTGCGTGTCGAAGCCGAGCGCCAGATGCAGGTCTTCGACTTTCGTAATGGGCGTTGCGCCGAGCCGGATGAGCATGTGCGGCCCCTGCGTGTTCTTGCTATATATAGAGCCCGGCACGGTCAGCACATCCCTATTATAGTCTGTGGCAAGGCGGGAAGTGATGAGCGTGCCCGATTTTATCTCGGCTTCTATGATAAGCACGGCATGGGAAAGCCCGGCCATGACGCGGTTGCGCATCGGGAACGAATACTGCGTGGCTTTGAAGTTCGGTTCGAATTCCGAAAGCAGGCCGCCGCCAGCGTCGAGTATTTTTCGCACGAGGTGCAGGTTCGATTGCGGATGCAGAACCCTCTCGTCAATGCCCGAGCCGGGGATCGCCAGCGTAAAAAGCCCGGCGTCCATCGCAGCCTGATGGGCGATAGTATCGATGCCGAGCGCCAGGCCGGAAACGATGACGACATTTTTACCGGCCAGGCTTGCGATGAGTTTCTGGCAGACGTCTTTGCCGTATGTCGTAAAACTTCGCGATCCGACCACGCACAGTATTTTTGCATCAGCGGGCGGTAGGTTGCCTTTCAGATAAAGCTGCTTCGGCGCGTCGGGTATTTCCAAAAGCAGCGGCGGGAATTCTTCCCGGCTTAATTTTTTGATTTCCATTCCGGCAGTATAGAATACCGGAGATAAAATTTTGATAAATAAAAAAATCCCTTCGCGATACGGTTCGCGAAGGGTCTTAGATCATCGAAGGCGGTTTTCACAGCGCACGCACCACGTGGCATGTGGAGGATGCCGTTGTCCGCACCGACAGAAGATGTGCTTCCTGAGAACCGGTATCTGTCGAGTTTCCTTATGATAGTCATCATCGAACAGTGGCGGAAAAATAGGGTCTCCCGAGTAAAATGGCGAACTGGGATCTTCAGCCGGGTCGGCGGCGACGAGTTCAAAGAAGCGGGATGGCTTGCTTTTTCCGTTTCGCCGCTCCTGACGCCATGCCACGGCCAGGAACAGGAAGAAAATACCGATGGAACAAGAAACGTAAACGAGAAGGTTGATTTCAATCTGCTGCCACATGGTAATTCCCCAAAAAGTGTTGACCAATGTTCTAAGATAAACTCTACGGTATTGTATGATCCATGTCAACTACTGTTTCATTCTTCACCTGCGCTGTTATTTCTGCTACTATAGCTAGATAACAACATCATTATGCTCGATATCAAATTCATCCGTGATAATAAGGACCTGATCAAGGAAGGTGCGCGCAAAAAGCGAATGGACTTCGACGTGGAAAAGCTCATTGCGGCAGACGATAAGCGCCGCGAACTCATGACCCTCGTCGAGAATAAGCGCGCCGAGCAGAATGCCGCAAGCGAGAAAATAGCCAAAGCCCAAACCCAGGAAGAGCGGCAGGCGCTTATCGATTCGATGCAGGATGTGAAAAAAGATCTGCAGGACGGCGAAGAGAAACTGAAAGAAGTGATGAAAGACTGGCAGCTTCTGATGGTGCAGGTGCCCAACATTCCAGATATTTCCGTACCGGAAGGCGAAAGCGACGCGGACAACAGGGAAGTCAAGACCTGGGGCGACAAGCCGAAGTTCGCTTTCGAGCCGAAATCCCACATCGAGCTGATGCAGAGTCTCGACATGGTCGACCTCGACCGCGGCACCAAAGTTTCCGGTTTCCGCGGCTACTTTCTGAAGAATGACGGCGCGCTTCTTTCTTTTGCGATCTGGCAGGCGGCACTCGAGCATTTCATGACAAAGAAGTTTACGCCGATGATCGTGCCGTCGCTCGTCAAGCGCGAGACGCTCATGGGCAGCGGTTACTTGCCGCAGGGCGAGGAGGATTTATACAAAACACAGGATGGCGACTTCCTGGCCGGCACTGCCGAAGTGGCGACGATGGGTTTCCATTCGAACGAGATTTTGGATTTGAAGGATCTGCCGGTAAAGTTCCTGTCTTTTTCTCCGTGTTTCCGCCGCGAAGCCGGAAGCCATGGCAAGGATGTCAAAGGTCTCATCCGCGTCCATGAATTCTTCAAAGTCGAACAGGTTGTGCTCTGCGAAGCGAGCCATGCCGAGTCGGTCGTGCAGCACGAAGCGGTCAATCGCAACACTGAAGAATTCATTGAATTATTAGGAATCCCATATCACACCGTCATCAACTGCGGCGGCGACTTGGGCCTCGGCCAGGTCAAAAAATATGATATCGAACTCTGGGTGCCCGGAGAAAATACCTATCGGGAGATCAGTTCCGCTTCATATTTTCATGATTTCCAAACCCGCCGCTTGAACATCCGCTATCGCGACACCGAAGGCAAAATGAAATACGCCCACTCGCTCAACAGCACCGCCATTCCCACGCCGCGCATCCTCGTGTCGCTCGTTGAAAATTTCCAGCAGGCCGACGGCTCGATCCTTATTCCCAAAATACTCCAGAAATATATGGGTGGCAGGGAAAAAATAGAGAATGTTCAAAAAGCACAAATCACCACTTAAGGCCACGCGGCTGCATAAGTACAAGCGAAGGGTGCTCATTGCAAAGGTGAGCACTGCTCTTGTCCTGGCGCTTATTGTGGTCGGAGGCTTTGCCTGGTTTTCCCGAGCCGCGGCTTTCAGGATCACATCGGTTTCTGTTTCCGGCAATAAGATAGTCGATGCGGATATGCTCCAGGCTCTTGCAGAGAAAGATATTGACGGCGCATATGCAGGGCTCTTTGCCCGGTCAAATAGTTTTATTTTCCCGAAAAATAAAATTGAAGATGACGCCTTACGTGCTTTTCCAAGCATCAATAGTATCGACATTCACGCGCATGGCCACGTCCTTGAAATAAAAATCAGCGAACGCAAGCCGGCGTACGTCTGGTGTTCAGGTATGCCGGGCGACACTGCAAGCAGATCCTGTTCATTTATGGACGACACCGGCTTTATCTTCTCCGACGCGCCGGATTTTTCAAACAACGTGTATTTCATTTTTTACGGCGGTATTTCCGCAGACCATCCGACAGGCCAGCATTTTCTTTCGCCTGAAGAGATCGCCGCTTTTGCGGGATTCAAAACCGAACTTGACCGCCAGGGGATCGTTATCACTTCGCTTGTCGTGCGCGATGACGGCGTGCGCGAAGCCGCGCTCTTGGGTCATGGAAAAATTATTTTCAAAGCTTCCGACGATCTGTTGCCTGTCGCGCATTCCCTTGAACTGCTCAAAAGGGATACGCAGATCCTGAGTCCCAAGGCTACGACCACGCTCGATTACATCGACCTGCGTTTCGGCAACAAAGTCTATTATAAATAATGCTATACTATTGGCATGAGAGCGCTATTGTTATTTCCGTATTATGTCCGCTGGCACTACGGCCAGGCTTTGAAGGGTATTTATGAAATTACCGGAAATCTGGTGTGGTTCATCTGGCACTTCTTTTCAATCGGCCTGATGCTTCGTACGTTTTTTGCGCCATGGCAGCGCCTCCATGAAGAGCGGGTCCGCGGCTTTGATCTCGAAGGATATTTCTCGGCCATGATCATCAACATAGTGATGCGCTGCGTAGGTATTCTGATCAGAGCTGTTTTTATCGCTGTCGGAATAACCGCAATAGCCGCGGTGATCGCCGGCGGCGCTTTTGTTTTTGCCGCATGGCTCATATTGCCGCTTGCGGTCCTGTTCAGTTTCATCTTCGGCTTCATTCTTTTATTTAAAGCATCATGACGTTCAACGAACTTCGACAACAGGCGCTCAAAAGCTATTACCCGGCATTTTTCCTGGAAAACCTCTGGCCGCGCGGGTACGGTTTGCTGTTGGTAAAAGTCCTGAGGATTATGTGGGAAGTATTCCTAGTCGCAGGCATTCTTCTGTACGGCCTTTCGCACGCGTTCCATCCGGCCTTTGCGGTATATGCCCTAAAATTGTTTGGCGCGTTCTCGTTTTCTTTCGGCACCTGGATGGTCGCGGGAGCCATCCATGCTTTCTATAATTACTACTATTATAAGAGCATCTCGGAAAAGGCGGGCGCGAAACCCCTGATGTCATTCGAGCTCGGCAGGATGCTGTATCAGTCATCGGACACCGATGTGCTCGCAGGTTTTCTTGAGTCGGACGAAGGCTATGAGATCATGATGCGCACGGGCATTTCCCATGAGGAGATCGCCGCGTTTCTTTCGGCTCGCAAAATGTTTGTCGCCGGGGAAATGCTTGCGGTTGCTGCCGTTGACTCGTATGTGGCCGCGTCGGATTATGTCGCCGCGCTCTATGATGCAGACAAAACGTTCAGTCAGTTCTTATTCGCCCACGGCATCCAGAAAAAGGATCTGATTGCGATCGTCGAATGGGTTTTCGAACGCGAAATTTCGCGCCAAACAAGATCCCGATGGTGGAGCCGCGAATATCTCGGCCGCATCCCGGGCATCGGCAAGAATTGGTCTTACGGTCAGATCCACACCATCGAGCGTTTTGCCCGGGAGATACCCGAGCTCGACGGCGATGAGTATGAAATACACGATGTCTACGGCTCCAAAGAACTGAAGGCGCTTGAATCTATCCTGGCGCGCGATCGGGCTGCCAATGCCATAGTTGTCGACAATAACCGCGAAGGCAGCATCCACATCGTCGCCCGCCTCAACCGCCTGCTCGAGGCCGGCACGGCGCTGATCCAGCTTCAGCACAAGCGGCTCATCATGCTCGACAGCGGCCTTATTTCTTCCGGAGCAAAATCGAAATCTGATTTTGAAATCACTACGATGGAAGTATTGCATGAGGCGCATAATGCCGGCAATGTGATCCTGGTGCTGGAAGATTTTCCCACATTCCTCAACTCGGCAGAAACGTTCGGCACCGACCTTCCCGCTCTTTTCGAACCGTATCTTACAAGCTCGAACCTCCAGATCATCGCCCTCGCGGACGTTGACCGCTTCCACAGGAAAATCGAATCGAATATTGCGCTCATGAACCACTTCGACCGCATTCTCGTTGAAAACGCCGACACGCAAAATACCATCCGCGTATTGGAAAACGAGGCGGCCATGCTCGAATCCCGCACGGGCGTCTTCTTCACCTATCCTTCGCTTACGACGGTCGCGGAAAGCGCCGAACGGTATTTCCCCGACGGGATCATGCCGAACCAGGCGGTAGACCTGCTGTTTGAAGTTGCGCCGAAACTTGCCGTCCAGGGCAAGCGCATTGTCCGCAAGGAAGATATTCTTTCGCTCGTCCAGGTGAAGACCGGCATCCCGATGGGCGAAGTGACGGCCGGCGAACGGGATAAGCTTTTGAATCTCGAAGGCATCCTGCATCACCGCATCATCGGACAGGAAGAAGCGGTCGTGTCGATCTCGAATGCGGTCCGCCGCGCGCGCTCCGGCATCAATAACCCCAACAGGCCTCTGGCTTCCTTTTTGTTTCTCGGTCCGACCGGAGTCGGCAAGACCGAAACAACCAAGGCGCTCGGCGAAGTGTTTTTCGGAAAAGACACGCAAATACTCCGCCTCGACATGTCCGAATATTCTTCGGGCGACGCGCTCTCCAAGCTCATCGGCTCGTTTGCCGCCGGAAAGTCGGGCGTGCTCGCCACTATTTTGCGCGAACATCCGTACGGCGTTTTGCTTCTCGACGAGTTTGAGAAAACCACGCCGGAAGTCATGAACCTGTTTTTGCAGGTGCTCGACGAAGGCTTCTTTTCCGACATGGACGGCAAGCGCATCAATGCCCGCAACCTGCTTATAATCGCAACTTCGAACGCCGGCAGCGACCTGATCTGGGATGCGCTCAAAAAAGGCGACGACCTCAGCCACTCGAAAGAACTCATCATGGACTCGCTCATCTCAACGCGCATGTTCAAGCCGGAACTCCTCAACCGTTTCGACGGCGTAATCATTTTCCATCCGCTGGGAGTCGATCATCTGGAAAAGATCGCCCGGCTTCAGCTCGAAAAGCTCAAGAGCCGGCTGGCCGAGCGGGGGATCAACCTTCTCATCAACGATGATCTGGTAAAATACCTGATGACCTACGGCACCGACCCAAAGTTCGGCGCCCGCCCGATGAACAGGGCTATTCAGGACAAAATAGAGCAGGTTATCGCCGAGAAAATGATCCGCGGTACCGTTGTGCCCGGCTCGGAAGTGGCTCTCACTGGCGCTGATTTGAAATAAGACTCGGCGATGTTTCTTCCATAGTTGACATGCGACACGTCAGTGGTACTATTATTTTATGAGTAAAAAATTATTGTTTTATGTACGTGCTTTTCTTCGGAGCCTGTTCCAAAAGCCCGAACTGAGCTACTGCAAGATCAGTATCGACTAGCTACCGGTTTCAAAACGAACTCCTGAGAAATCATGAGTTCGTTTTATATTTGACTATTTTATGCTAGTGTAGCGCTATGAACCAGGGGTTTTGGAAAAATATCAAAAAACCGTTTTTTACGCTTGCGCCGATGGCAGATGTCACCGACGCGGCGTTTCGACGTGTCATTGCCAAATACGGCAAGCCCGATGTGACCTGGACTGAGTTTGTCTCAGCCGACGGCCTGATCAAAGCCCACGACATAGGCAAGCAAAAACTCATGCGCGACCTGGTCTTCACCGAAGCGGAGCGGCCTATTGTTGCCCAGCTCTTCGGCTCAAATCCGGACACGATGCGCCAGGCCGCGGCGCTCGTGCAGTCTCTCGGTTTCGATGGGCTTGATATCAATATGGGCTGTCCAGTTAGTGCGATTGAAAAACAAGGTGCCGGAGCGGCGATGATAAAAAAACCAGCTCGAGCACGGGAAATTATTCGGGCCGCAAAAGAGGGCGCGCCCAACCTGCCGGTTTCCGTCAAAACCCGCATCGGCTACAACAAGGATGAAATCGAGACTTGGCTGCCTGAACTCTTAGCAGAGGAACCGGCGCTTATTACGATCCATGCCCGGACCCGAAAAGAAATGTCCAAAGTGCCGGCACGATGGGAGCATGTGAAGCGCGCTGTCGAAATCAGAAATCAATTTAAAAAAGATGGGAAAAAAGGCGGGGATACGCTCATTGCCGGCAATGGAGATATTATCGATCTTGCCGATGCCCGAAAAAAGATAGCAGAAACAGGAGCCGACGGAGCAATGCTTGGCCGGGCGATTTTCGGCAATCCATGGCTGTTTGCCTCCTCCCCTAATTTAGGGGAGGTGCCCGCAGGGCGGAGGGGTATTCAAGAAGTTCTCCCCGTCCTCCTCGAACACACTAAACTTTTTCAAGAACTCCTTGGAGATATCAAAAGCTTCGCGATCATGAAAAAACATTTTAAATCATATATTGCCGGTTTCGACGGCGCGCACGACCTGCGCAATGCGCTCATGGAGGCAAAGGATTATGCAGAAGTGGGGCAGATAATTGCCGATTTCCTAAAAACAGCCTAAAATAAGGGTATTCTAGAGCTTGCTTTGGACAAAATAAAGATTGTATACCCGAATACTTGACGTATTTATTAGGTATGTTATTTTAATCACCAGTAGTACAAACGTATCATTCTTTTCATCCCCCCAAGGCCGTTTGCAGCCAGAGGTTGCAAACACAATCACCCCTAACAAGGTGAAGAAAGGAGAGTGGGTATGCGCAAGCAACACCCCATTCCCATCGCCAGCGGCAATCTGTTGTGGAATAACATCTTCAGCGCCGGCGGTCCGTTCAAGTCCTGTTGACGCCACATCGGCGGCAACTGAGGAGAGTGAGAGAGAGGGTCATCGTTCGGCCGGGAGCAAAACTTTGCTCCCGGCCTTTTTCGTTGTCTTATTTTTATGCTTGACAAATTATTCAATACATGCTATTATAGATTTTCGTCACGGATGCGACGAGACAGACGTATTATTTCAGGATTAGAACTCAGCGAAGGGGAAAGGAGTTTACTTTTTCCCGGCGTTACAGATTCACACCAGGTTTTTCTGGAGTATCTTATGAGTTTAGGTGAGCGTCTTTCGTTTCGGAAGTTCAAGGCAGGCCTCATCGTGGGGCTTGCGATTGTCTTGGCGCTTTTTGCGGTGTTCTCGAACATCGGCTGCCAAGTCGGTGGTACGGTCTCCCTCGGCGCGTCGAGCTATTGGCCCGATGCCGCCGGGGACAAAGACAAGACCGTCGGTGATCCGCGCAAGGAGCGATACGCTCCCGGCAATACGCAGACCGACGAGAAGTTCCATGGGCTGAAGGGTGGTGACTGAAATGAGTTCAGTCGACCCAACAGCAAAAAGTTCGGTGTCGCTTCTTAAGAGGATCAGCGATAATCTTATTGATTTGGTGTGGGAGCCGCATTGGCTCGACATCAAAATCAATTACGGATTTCTGCTGTTTCTGATCTTGGTTGGCATTCTGCTCATCAAGTCCATTTTGCGGCGCCGTAACCAGTCACCCTAAGGATAGGGCGATTCATTGTTCTTAACAGGATTTGACATAGGGGTTTAACCCCAGCCCGCTTCACTTGAAGCGGGCTTTTCTTTTTTTAGAATTTTTTGTATAGTTGAGCCAGACGTTTTACTTCCGGCTCGTCCGGAGATTGGAGAGGTGCCTATGAGGAAAACCGTTGTGGTGTTCTTAACTTCTGACGGATTTCCGGTGGAAATGAGGTGATCCAGTCGCACACGTCTGACTTGAGGGACGTGTTTAAATCCAAGCAGGCATACGATTACCGGTCGTATTGCCTGCTTTATTATTTATATTTGCTATACTGTTTGCATGTCAGACGTCGCACTCTATAGAAAATACCGTCCGCAGAAATTCAAGGATGTCATCGGCCAGGACCACATCGTCAAAGTGCTCGAAGGCGCTATCGGTCTTGGAACTGTTTCCCATGCCTATTTATTCTCCGGTTCGCGCGGCACCGGCAAGACTTCCATCGCCCGGATCTTCGCGCGCGAGATCGGCACTTCGGAAAATGATATCTACGAAATAGACGCCGCTTCCAACAGAGGCATCGACGATATCAGGGAAATCCGCGACGGCGTCAGCACGCTGCCGTTCGAGTCCAAATACAAAGTCTACATCATCGACGAGGTGCACATGCTCACCAAGGAAGCGTTCAACGCGCTGCTGAAAACGCTGGAAGAGCCGCCAGCCCACGCAGTGTTCGTCCTTGCTACGACCGAGTTCGATAAATTGCCGGAGACGGTCGTTTCCCGCTGCCAGTGTTTTGCGTTCAAAAAGCCGACGCAGAAAATCCTGAAGGAGCTGGTCGTCTCTGTCGCAAAGAAAGAGGGGTATGCGCTCGAATCGTCTTCGGCCGAGCTTGTCGCGCTTCTTGGCGACGGTTCGTTCCGCGATACGCTCGGCATGCTGCAGAAGGTCATTGGTTCTTCAAGCGATAAAAAAATAACGCTCGGGGAAGTCGAGCTCATCACCGGCGCGCCGCGGTCTTCGCTCATCAACAATTTCATCAAAGCGCTCGATGCGAAAGATTCAAACCTGGGCATTTCAACCATCAAATCCGCTTCGGATCTGAACATAGACATGCAGGTATTCCAAAAACTGATCCTTCACAAGATCCGCGCCGTGCTCCTGCTTCGCTATAGTCCGGACTTGAAACCTGCGCTCCAGGAAGAATTTTCCGCCGAAGATTTCGCCCTTCTCGAAGACCTCGCGGCCAAGAAAGATTCCCACATCAATTCCAAAACCGTTCTCGAGCTTTTGAATGCCCAGGACCTCATGCGCCTCTCGCCGATAGCAGAGCTTCCGCTCGAGCTCCTGTTTGTGCAAAGCCCGCAACTGTAGTATTTTAAACACACCTTCATGCTGGATCGTCTAATGGTAGGACATGAGCCTTTGAAGCTCAGTATCTTGGTTCGATCCCAAGTCCAGCAGCCAACACGAGTGTCAAGAGGCGCTCGAGCCGCGTTAATACAGATTTAATAGAATCGTCAAAATAATGAAAAAAGTATTTATTATTCACGGATTCAACAGTAGTCCAAATAGTAGTTGGATTCCCTGGTTGATGGGTGAGTTAAAGATGAAAGATATTTATGCATGCTCCCTTTCAATGCCAAAACCCGAAGCCCCAATTTGTTTAGAATGGGTTGAAGAAATAACAAGACATATTGAAATAAATAAAAATCATAAAATTTACCTTGTCGGACATAGTCTTGGTGTCGCTGCTATTCTTAATTACTTACAATCAGAATTTTTTAATAAATCTTTTGCGGGAGCCATCTTGGTTTCTGGTAGATGTGAAAAATCAAATAATCCATTAACAGGGAGTTTTTATGAAAGTTTTGATTTTAAACTTATTAAATCACGAGTTAAGAGATGTACCATAATCCATAGAGATAATGATGATCGCGTTCCTGTTAGTAATGCATACAAATTAGGAACAGAATTAGAACAAGATCCAATTATTATTAAAAATGGCGGACATCTCAATGGCTCTGCTGGCTGGAGAATGTTGCCTCAAGCTCTAGAGGCTTTAGAGAGAATGATGACTAAGCATGTGTCTAATAAAGATTAGGATTTGATATAATTACTTCATGAACATCCAACGCCCACAATCAAAGCAACCAATTCCAGACAATGCGAAGAGGGTCTTCAAAGGTAAGCTTTTTGATGTTTATCAATGGGAACAGGAATTATTCAATGGCAAGAAGACTATTTTTGAAAAGCTAAAGCGTCCAGACACAGTGATAGTCTTTCCTGTTTTAAATAATGGAAAGATTTTGTTAACAGAGCAAAAGCAGCCAGGCAAAAAGCCTTTTATCGGTGCTACAGGCGGAAGAGTAGACGAAGGTGAGGATATTCTTGAAGCAGCAAAAAGAGAATTACTCGAAGAGAGCGGTTATGAAGCCGAAGAGTTTGTCCTGTGGGATGCGCAGCACCCGGCGAGTAAAATTGATTGGGTTGTCTATACATTTATAGCTAAAGGCTTAAAGAAAGTTGCTGACCAGAATCTTGATGGCGGAGAAGATATAAAACCACTTCCAGTGACATTAGATGAGTTAGTTGAAATTGCTACAACAAAAGAATTTGAGGAAAAAGAAGTAATACCAAAGTTTTTTCAGGCTAAACTAGACACAAAGAAACTGAAAGAGCTGAGAGAATTATTTAAGCCACTCTAAACGATTTAAAGAGGAACTTAGGGATTGTTAATTTATATTATGTATCTAAACTAGTTATTGACACAATAATGCGTTTGCTGTAGGGTTCGGTTAGAATCCTACGTCCATAAACCAGAAGGAGTGCTATATGAAAGAGCTAAGAATTTCGGTTGGGATCATTCCAGATGGCAATCGTCGGTATGCAAAGAAGCTTCTTCAAAATCCGGAAGAAGGCTACGGACCAGGGGCAGAAGCCATAAAGAAGATCATCCGGCGGGCCTTTGACCTCAATGTCATCGGCAACATGGTCATCTACCTTCTGTCCAAAGACAATGTGAGGAAACGGCCGCCAGAGCAGGTTCGCGCGATCCTCGATGCGTCGGAAGATGTTCTTCGTTTCTGCTCGAGCCTGAAAGATGTCGGGATCACTTTTATCGGCGATCAAACGATGTCGGAGATTAAAGGTTTCCATGACAACTATGGTCGGCAGGGAGAAAAGATGAACCTCTTCTTCCTGACCAACTATTCTCCGGAATGGGATAGGGGCGTCTGTTATGCCTATTCGAGTAGGGTTCCAGAACTCGATTTAGTCATTCGGACTTCTGGAGATCAAGGATTGTCTGGCTTCGTGCCGCATCGCTGTGGCTACGCCCGGCTCTTTTTTCCCAAGTCCTGCTGGCCAGATTTCCGCCCTGATTCATTTCAGGCCATCATCAACGAATACCTCACCATGGGTAAACGTTCCAACAGTGGAGCCTGAGAAGTCGCACACACGTTCAACATGCCGGTCCCTTAAAAGGGATCGGTTTTTTTATTGCTCATAGAATGTTCGAATTTGATATAATAAAACGCATGGGTTTGCGACTTCCAAAAAAGCAAAAGAGTATTTCAAATAATAAGTAACAATGAAAAATTTAGAAATAAAAGCGAGGTTTGATGAGCTGAATAAGCTTAAAAAATTAATGAGTAGTCTCGGTGCTGATTTAGTTGAGACAATGCATCAGATCGATACGTATTTCAATGTGCCGAAAGGCAGGCTCAAATTAAGAGAACTAGGTAAGAACAAGGCGTATCTTATTTACTATGAGCGCGGGGAAAAATCCAATGAACGATGGAGCAACTACTATACCTACGATATTCCCAACCCGGCAGAATTTAAAAAATTTTATGGGAGAGCATTGGGTATAAAAGTAACGGTGGATAAAAAAAGAATTCTGTATTACTACAAAAATGCCCGTATTCATGTGGATACAGTAAAAGGACTCGGCAACTTTGTGGAAATTGAGGTGGAAGTTAAGAAAGGCGATAAACAAGCGCAAGAGTTGATGAAAGAACTCCTTGAATATGTAAAAATTCCAAAATCCGACTTCATTAAAAAATCCTACAGTGATTTATTGTTGAAATAACAGTATGAATATAACGCTTATCGGTTATGGAAATGTCGGAAAAGAAATCGCTGCAGTTCTCAAGGAGAATAATATTCCCGTTGATTATATCATTAGAAGTAATGGGGTATATGATTCAAAAGGTTTGATTGATGCAAAAGAAAACTTTGCAAAATATATAGATAGCGATTCATTCGTATTTATCTCTGTGCCGAGCAGAAATAATGGAGAGGAAGTTTCAGGATATTATATTAAATGCCTTGAGAAAAGTGCTCGCATAATCACATGCGAGAAAGCATTTATCGCTAACCATTGGGGTGCAGTACAAAAGTTTAAAAATCATATTAAATATTCCGCAACAGTTGGCGGGGATTCCGGCATCCTTGATGCAATCTCAGGGTATGAAGGGGAACTAAGAGAAATTAAAGCGGTTGTGAATGGAACATTGAATTATATTTCAAACCGGCTAGCGGACGGTTTGGATAAAAACGCTATTTATAAAGAGGTAATGGAAAAAGGTTTTGCAGAGCCCGACTCAAGGAATTTCAACGAAGCTATTGAAAATGAGTTGAAAGACGTTGCCTACAAGACGGCCATACTGGCAAATTACTCGGGGTTTTATAAAAATATTCTCATGCCAGAAGATATAAAGTTAGAAAAGTATAAGGATAGCTTAAGGTGTTTTGTTCTGTTGAGTAGGGAAAATATAAGAGCTGGTTTTATGAAAGCTGAGGATGCGTCCTGGTTTCCAAAAGGAGCGAATAATGTTTTATATATAAATAATGAAAAGATGGCTGAAGGCGCAGGAGCTGGCGGTAGAATCACTGCTGAGAGGATGTTTAAGGATTTTAAAAAGCTTACCAACTCCCAACAATAGCTATTATATTATAGTCAAAAATATTAACAGATAGTTTCTAGCGTTGTTCAGGATTCTTGCCTTTACTGACAAAATGAGTAGGATAGTATGTAGTCAGTTCCTCTAAGAATAGGAAAGGAGGTCAAGTATGATGTCTGAATGGAAATTGAGCGAGGCATTTCCGCAACTGCCTTGGGCGGATGAAGCAGACCAGTTTTGTTTTCGGATTCTAGAAGAAAAAACAACGATTTTTGAACAGTTAGCTGCATGTCGGATTGCAAAGGTTGCAGCACACCATGGAGTATGTCTAGGGATAATTACCGCTAGAAAAAGCTCATTTGAAATCAGGATCAACATCTACCGAGATTTATTTGAGCAAATGTATACCTTGGGGCATGAAATAGGTCACACGTTCCACCTTGATCCGGATACGCATCATTCTTTTGAGCGGTTTCCTTCTGTGGCAGCACAACCTGGCATAGACTCTCTTGTTGAGGATTTTTGCGACGCATTTAGTATGAAGTGGGTGGATGCAAATGATTGGCAGAAAGTGATGTCCTTCATCGAGCAGATCGAATAACTACCTTCGAAATCCAAGCCGCCCCGGCACACCACCGGCGCGGCT
>JARIGY010000007.1 GCA_029288535.1 Candidatus Tayloriibacteriota bacterium
GTTTTCGGCCGTCAGGCGGAAATCGTAGGGCAATATCTGAAGAAAGGATCTTCAGTATTGGCAGAAGGCCGCCTCCAGACGCGAAGCTGGGACAGTCCTGATGGCAAGAAGAATTACCGCACCGAGATCGTTGCAGACCGCATCCAGTTCGGTCCGCGAGCAGCAGGCACGGGTGCTTCGGCAAGTGCTGGTTCGGCTCCGGCTGGGAAGTCAGAAAGTTCGCAGACCAGCCCAAAAGTTGACAAAGCCCAGGGAATTGATACTATCGAATACCCGGAAGAGGAGATAAATCCAGAGGACATCCCATTTTAATCCCATAAGGCTCACCACATACAACCATGTCAAAGCAGTGCTTTTTTTCACAAAATAATATCAAACATATCGACTATAAAGATGTCGATCTTTTGAAGAAATTCTTGAATCCTCACTCCCGAGTGATCACCCGCAAGAAGACCGGTACCACTGCCAAGAGTCAGCGCCAGCTCGACATGGCTATCAAGCGAGCCCGATTCATGGGACTTCTGCCATTCGTTTCCCGTTAATCTCCTAAAATCAAAACAAACAAAAAACCATCAGACTGAGTCTGATGGTTTTTTGTTTGACAATTATTGCCAACAAGCTAAGCTATGCTGCAGAACAGGCATTTAACATGGAGGTTTCGGTGGCAAGGAAAAACCGTTCGAAGAAAGCAGGCAAGGGACACAAGTCGTCTCCGGTGGATGGGAATTCGATTAAGACAAAGAAAGGAGGAATTTCCGATTTCGACCTTGGACGTCCCGCTAAACAACAGCGACCCAAGAAGACGGGGCGCTAACTAAGCAGACACTGAATAAAAGAAAGGCAAAACCGCTTCAGAGTTGAAGCGGTTTTTTTATTTGACTTTAACTATATTAGACGGTAGCTTTATTCTAGTGTAATGATCCAGGTCCTTTTATTTTGGAGGTAGTATGGCGAAGCGTAAACGCAAGCAGGGCAAGCCTAAGGGTTCTAAGTTCCAAGCGTTTAAAAAGCAGGTGGAGCTTGGATTGGCTGACCGTAAGGCAGGCAGGGCGTCGCTCGATATGTCTCCAGTAAAGTTGCCCAACAAGGGGTGTTCCTGAGGAATAAACCACCAGGAACAAAAAACCGCTCATCTCTGAGCGGTTTTTTATTTAGAATTTGCCTCCGACGCGTTCGGCGTATTCGCCAGTATCGGTATTGATGCGGAGCACATCGCCCTGATTGATGAACATCGGCACATTGATGGATGCGCCGGTTTCGAGCACTACGGTTTTAGAGCCTCCCTTGGCAGTGTCGCCTTTGACCGCAGGGTGCGCTTCGGTCACCTTAAGGTCGACTTTGATCGGCATATCGACGCCAATTGGCCGTTCGCCGAACATAAGTACGTTTACGAGGCTGTTCGGCTTCATGAACTTAGCTCGATTGCCCAAAAGTACCTCAGGCAGCTGAAAGCGCTTTGAAGCGTCATTGATCTCGTTGAACCAGTATTCGCCTTTGTTGGTATAAAGGTATTTTATCTCTCTCTTTTCTATCTCGGCTTCCGGGACTTTTTCTGAGACGTGAAAAGAAATCTCTTTTATATTTCCGGAAATGAGATTTTTGAGCTTGGTGGCATTGACCGGCTTGCGCTGCTGCTTGCGGAAAACGTGCGAGTCGAGGACTTCGTACGGCTCTTTTTCGTAGATAATATACTTTCGGACGGTAATTTCGTTGTATTCGAGCATTGACATGGGTTTGTGCGTTTAGTTATGTCTGTCGATTCTAGCTTAGGATAGGCTAAAAGTCTAGAATTTAAAAAAACCGCATGATTCTTTATGATCGTGCGGTTTTTTTATTATTTATTTTTATTCTGCTTCCGGTTTCTCGTCGTCTTCTGATGAAGACGGTGCGCCTTTGATGGCGAGCGTCTTTTCGTCTTTGAGCTGCGTGCGGATTTTTTCGAGGATTTCGTCTTTGATTTCCTTATTTTCCTTGAGGAAGGTGCGCGTTGCATCGTAGCCTCGGCCGAGTTTGGTGTCGCCATAGGCATAGCTTGTGCCGGATTTCTGGATGATGCCCATCTTCTCGCCAAGCGCGATCATTTCGCCTTCCATTGAAATGCCTTCGTTGTAGATAAGGTCGAACTCGGTCTGGCGGAATGGAGCAGCGACTTTGTTTTTGACGACTTTGACCCGGACGCGGCCACCGACTATCTCTTCGCCCTTCTTGATCTGGGCAATGCGCCGGATGTCGATGCGGATTGAGGCGTAGAACTTGAGTGCTTTGCCGCCGGGAGTCGTCTCTGGGTTGCCGAACATAACGCCGATCTGCATGCGGATCTGGTTGATGAAGATCACCATGGTGCCGCTCTTTGCGACAATGGCAGTGAGTTTGCGCAATGCCTGGGACATCAGTCGGGCCTGCTTGCCCATGTGTGACGCTCCCATGTCGCCCTCGATCTCATCTTTTGGGGTAAGAGCAGCCACAGAGTCGATCACTACTACTGTCACTTTTCCAGAACGAACGAGGCTTTCGGTGATCTCAAGGCCTTGTTCTCCCGTATCCGGCTGGGAAATAAGCAGGTCGTTGATATTGACGCCAAGCTTGGTTGCGTATTCGGGATCCATAGCGTGCTCGGCGTCGATATAGGCGCAAATGCCGCCCTTTTTCTGGGCTTCAGCGACCACATGAAGAGCAAGCGTGGTCTTACCGGACGATTCAGGGCCGAATATCTCTATGATGCGTCCTTTGGGAAGTCCGCCGACACCGAGCGCGGCATCCAGACCGATCGATCCGGTATGGATGGCGTCGATGTCTACATGCGGCTTCTCGCCGAGCATCATGATGGACTCATCGCCGAACTTGGTTCGGATTTGATTCAATGTATCTTCTATCTGCGATTTGCCGACAGTCTTTGCTTCCTTTGGTTCTTTCTTTTTTATTGCCATATGTGTGTAGTATACTCCTCCCAGATAAAATTTCTATCAATTTTTGTTAAAAACAAGCTCTATTTTCTTAGTGACGATACGGCCGAACTTGTCTTTCGCCTGGATCGTCCACATATTATACCCGGGCGAAAGCAGTAATTCCTCGTTGAACTTGCCATCCTTGTCGACGAATATCTGCCGATCGTTGAGGCTGATAAAAGATATATTCGAGGCTGTTCCTTTGACAGCCACTAAGGCGCTGGCGACCGTTGAGCCTGTCGGGAGCATCGAAAGGCTGACGAGCGGGCCTCTGATGAGGTTGCGGGACTGGAAATAGGAATACCCGGCAATGGCAGTCACGACAAGGACAATGATTGAGATTTTTACTATGGTTTTACCGCTTTGTCCTGTCAATGTAATGTGATTATTCTGATTTCAATTTTATTAGATAACCGGCTCATCCGACATTTCATCGGCTCCACCTGCCGCGACTCCTGCGCCGGCACCGATCACTTCCCGTGGCTTTGCGCCTTCGCCAGGGCCGATAACGCCGCGCTCTTCAAGCATATCGACAAGCCGGGCTGCCCGGGCATAGCCGACCCGCAGTTTGCGCTGAAGGTACGAGGTCGAAGCTTTGCCGGCTTTTACCACGATATCTTTCGCTTCTTCATAGAGGTCATCCTCCTCGCCGGCTTCATCATCGCCAAATGAAGAAGAAAAGATCGAGTTGTTGTCCTGGACGACATTCGGATCGAGATTTATTTCATTTGGCAATTCGTCGGCGTAATTGTCTATCAAATAATTCACAACGCTTTTTACCTCGGTTTCAGAGATGTACGCAGACTGAATACGTACTGGTTTCGCGCTTTCGCCCGAGAGAAACAGCATGTCGCCAGCGCCAAGGAGTTTTTCCGCGCCCTGAGTATCCAAAATGGTTCGCGAGTCGATTTGCGATATTACCTGGAGTGCGACGCGCGTCGGAATGTTTGCCTTGATAAGACCGGTGATGACGTTCACCGACGGTCGCTGGGTAGAAAGAATAAGGTGAATACCGACGGCACGACTCATCTGGGCTAGGCGGACAATAGCCGATTCAAGTTCGCGGGGGAATGCCTGCATCAAGTCGGCAATTTCATCAATGAAAATAACGATATACGGCATTGTTTCAGGCACTTCCTGACCGACTTCAGGCTGCTTGCCATTGAGCTTGTTTAATGCCGGAGCCAGCACGTTCTTGTGGTATGAATCAATATCGCGGGCTTTTACAGCTTCAAGAAGGTCATAGCGCCGATCCATTTCCTTTGCTGCCCATTTAAGCGCCAGGATCGCTTTCTTGGCTTCAGTGATAACGGGAGTTAAGAGGTGGGGGATCTTATTATAGAGTGTGAGTTCTACGCGCTTAGGGTCGATCATGATGAGCTTCAGCTTTTCAGGCGAGTTTCTATAAAGCAGGGAAGTGACAATCGCGTGAATCGTAGAGGATTTACCCGATCCGGTAGTGCCTGCGATAAGCGCATGCGGCATCTTTGCGATATTGGAAAAATGCGATCTGCCGGAAATGCCTTTGCCCATTGCAACTAGCAATGCCTTGTCAGAATTTTTGAACTCATCTTCCAAGAATAATGTGCCAAGGCCAACCGTTGTTTTGGCACTATTCGGAATCTCAATACCCACAAGAGACTTGCCGGGAATCGGCGCTTCGATACGGAGCGGATGGGCGGCAAGCGCAAGAGACAAGTCATTCTGAAGGCCGACAATGCGCGCAAGCTTGACTCCTTCAGCAGGTTTTAAGGCGTAGCGTGTGACTGAAGGTCCTATAGAAATTTCATCCATCTCGACATTGATGCCGAAGTTCATCAGTGTCCTTTTGATGATATTGGCGTTGGCCTTAATGTCCCCAACGCCCGGTTTGCCGCTATCCTGTTTCAAAAGAGAGATAGGCGGTGGCACATACGGCTTGCCGACGCGGATGGAGCTTATGGAGAATCCCATTTCTTTTTTCTCTTCTTCAGGCTTTTTGGTTTTCTTTTTTTCTTCCCGCTCTTCAGGCATATAAGTCTCTTCTTTAAGGACTGCTTGGACAGGTTTTGTTTCTTCCAGGGGCATGTCCTTTATGCTGCCGGCGCTTTCTTCATCGGGTTCTTCTGCTTCTCTCTTTCTCCAGAAAGCCAGGCTTTTCCATGAGAGATGGGTTTCAAAAATAACTACTGTGGAAATCATCAGGATGCCGGCCAGGAAGATAAGAGTGATCCAGAAATCAAAGAGGCTGTAAAGTGGAGAGGCTATCATGTTGCCCAGGAAACCGCCCTGGCCGACGCCGCTCTTCTTATAGAGCGTGCTGATGATGCCGAGCGATGCAAGCAGGAACATGAAGGACCCGAGAAGCTTCGGCCATGCCACGGTGTGCTGCTTCAGGGATTTGATGAACAATACCGAAAGGACAAGGAGGATGACCGGCAGAAGATAATATCCGAGACCGAGAAGGTCTTTGAGAAGTGTGAAGATCGTGAGGCCCACTGGACCTGCCTTTTGCATTGCGGAAAAGACTAGGAAGATCGCGGCAATGAAAAATAAAATCGCATAAATAATCCGCACTGTTTCTTCCTGCAACGTGGGTCCGCGTTTTGCGCGGACGCTGTCATCGAAATCGAATCCCTGATCCTTCCTGCTTTTCTTTTTATTAGATTGTTTCTTGGCCATGAGGTTCCTATTGCTAATGTCTCAGTATTTTAACACAGTGCACTGTTTTTTTCCTGTTCTTTTTTGACAACCGGTCTGTCCCATATATAATGGACGTACATAAAAAAAGACAATCTATGGAAATTCAAAAAGACAATCAAAAAGACAAGCTCGGCGCCGCCATCCCCTACAGTCCCGATCTGTTTCATAACGACAGAGACTTTTATTTGGCATATAGGAAAATCGAACACATCGCAGCGGCTATCTTTCTGGTTACGGGTCTGATGGAACAGGATGAGCTCATGAAAGACGCCATCCGCGAGCATGCGCTTCAGTGTCTTTCGCGCATAGTTACGCTTATCGGAAAGTCAGCGATCGCAGTCACAGACATTCTCGCTGTCGCGACTTATTTGCTGCATCTCAATTCGCTTCTTGATATCGCTTTCTGGTCCGGCCATATATCCCAGATGAATCTTTCCATTCTTCAAAAAGAGATCGCTGCAACCTATCAGACATTGAATGATCTGAGTAGCAAGTACAAGAATACTTTCTATATCGGATCTTCGTTCTTTAGGACAGACAATGATATTTTGAATGACACAAAAGAAGCAGCAAAGAGCGAGATGCCGTCAGAAGATAAAGGACATTATAAAAGACAAGATATTAAGGACAATGTTAAAAGACAGCCGGAAGAAGGCCAGGGAGAAAATAAAGCACAGAGAAGGGAAGCCATTCTCGCCCTGCTCAGGCAGAAATCGCATTTGACCGTAAAGGACTTCACTCGCGTAGTGCCGCAATACAGCGAAAAGACGATTCAGCGCGAGTTGTTCGCGCTCGTAGAAGAAGGAGTGATACAGAAAGAAGGCGAGCGCCGCTGGAGCACCTACTCGCTTTCGTAAATTGACTTTTACTGCTCGCTGTGACAGAATACCCCACTGGGGATTACTTTATCCCCAGTCAGCATTACCGAGAAAGTTCTTGTGTTATACTGATTTTGTTACCGAACAGATTAGTGTTCGTAGTACATGGTAGACACTGGAAGTTTGGCTAGAACTTTGACAATTGAATAGAGAAATTTTCCGCAATACTATTTCAGTCACGGTAAGTAAATGGAAGAATTCGGACAAACCCACGAAAGCTATTTTTGCTTTAGTCGATAAACAAAGGCAAAAAATAGTGAAACAAACTACGCGGCTGTACTAACTTTCAGTCGCGTAGTTGTCTCGGATCATATTCGGAGTCGAGAACAAAATATGGTTCGGGGCGCATTACCAGTAATGCCTGCTCAACATTTTATTAATTAAGCGAGCGGGTAGTATAAAAGTTAAGTATTATTCATTCTATTAATATATGATCACATCATCACGAAAGATCGTTGCAGGGCTCTTGAGCACAGCAATGGTTCTTACTTCGGTAGTTGGTCTCACTGCATCAGTATTTGCTGATACAACGACAACAACAACCACCACAACTTCATCAAACTTCTCACGAAGCCTCACCGTAGGTTCACGAGGATCTGATGTTACAGCATTGCAGACAATACTCGCATCAAAGGGTTATCTTATGGTATCCCCAACAGGATACTTCGGATCTTTGACACGACGAGCATTGGCCGCATGGCAGGCAGCAGCTGGTATTTCTCCAGCTGTCGGTTACTTTGGACCAATCACACGAGCATATCTCGCTACAAACGGTAGCTTGACTGTCGTTACTACAAGCACACCAGGCTGCCCAGCAGGCGCAATGTTTAACTACATGACCGGTGCTGCATGTGCATCAACTCCAGTTGTTACAACTGGCGGAACATGGACACCAGACGGTACTGACGGCTCAATCACATTGAGCTACGTATCGTACGCTCCCGCAAGCCAGACTTTGAAGAAAGGCGACACAAACAAGCCTCTCATCTCTGTCAAACTTCAGGCAGTAAACGGAAAGACAGCCGTAACTCGCATGGATGTTCACTTCAGTGAGCGCCCATGGCTTGACTTCGGAAGTCTTAACCTTACTGACGCTTCTGGAAATATCCTCGCTACCAAGACACTTACAGGTGCTTCTGACGTAACCGAGGTTACTGTTGGATCTGACTACCTTGTCCGATTTGACAACATCTCACCTATCGTCGTAACACCAGGAAATGACATGATCGTCGCAGTCGCAGGAAACGTTCTTGCTGCAAGCGACAAAATCACCGGTCAGTCGGTTTACGTCGCTATCCCAGCAGGTTCTATCCGAACAATCAACGGAAAGAACTACACTGACTCTATTGGCCTTTCATCAGGTCAGGGATCAGCGCCAGTAAACGGTACAGGTAACGTAGTTGTTCTCTCGTCAACTGGTTCAAAGGGTGCGATCTATACACGTATCGATCCAACCTCTCCAGCAACGAAGACTACTGTCGTCACTTCTGCCAACCAGGTTAAGACAGGCGTTACTCTCGGAGTATTCGGCCTCAAGTCTCAGAATCAGAACTCAACTATTAACGGTTTGGCATTCAACCTTAACGATAATACCAATGTTGCGCCCGGCACAATCTACAGCAATGTTCGATTGAGCGTAAACGGACAGACATATGGATCTAACGCTATCACTGTAGTAGGAAGCAATCCCCCAGGAACAGCTACTACCACTACATTCAGCAACTTGAGCATTCCTCTATCACAGGATGCATGGGTTCCTGTAACTTTGTTAGCTGATGTTCAGAGCGGTGTCACAGGTGTATCAGCGTCTTCAACTCTCGTTGCCTCAGGCATCGTTGGTGTCGACTCTAACTACAACACTGTTGACGTAACAAACGCTGGCAACCAGACAAGTACTGACAATGTGTACACTACATCTGGTATCAGTGTCACTGCTCCAACAGCAAGCATTGGTTCATGTACTGGTGCTACAAACACGACATCAAACAACAAGTGTACTGTAACTATGTCATTCACAGTTACCAACGTTGGTAACAATGACATCTTCATCAGTAAGACTCCAAGCATCGCTTTGGCAACCAGCTCAACACCTGCAACTGCATCGACAACACTTCAGTCGATCAACCTCGCAGCTGGCGCTGGCGACACAACGCAAGCTTACGATGTCACATCTGGTGGCTCACGAACCTTCACCTATCAGGGAACCTTTTCTCAGATCGCAGGTGGTGGCTTTGAAAGCTTCAAGATCGCTGCAATCAAATTCGGTGTCATTGGTACCGATGGTTCAGCTGATAACGGAAGTCAGAACCTTACAGTTTCTTCCGATACAGCTAGCTTGATCAACTTCGGTCTCGAGCCTCTCTTCGTAAGCCAGACTCTCTAATCTAGTCACTTGTGATCTAGCCTAGGACTTCGGTTCTGGCTGGAAGACTCAAAAAACCCCGCAGAAATGCGGGGTTTTTTGCTGTTTGGATTTTTTATAATTCGCGTTACAATAGAGGAATGTTAAAGCTATTCGACAAAGATTTCTTCAAATTATTCATGGTCTTTCTCCTGATACTCATCGCAAGCTTCGGGATATTGTATTTTATTTCAAGCGTCAGCGCGGGAACTATCCGATGACTTCCGAGAATATAAGCACTCTTTTTTCCATTGAAGGCCTGCTCCTGCTCGGTACCTTGCTTGTTGGCTTCAACAATAACGAACTTTGGCTCAACAGTGCGCTATATGTCTTACTTCCGCTTTTCGCTATCGTGCTGGTCATTTCTCTCTTCTCGCTGTCTTTGCAGAAGACTTTGAGCTATGGTCACAAGTTGAAATTGTTTTTCTGGTTTAATCTTATTACGGTTATCCTGCTTAGTGCGTTTGTGTGGTGGGCGCTCGGCGGAATTTGACAAACCTCTTCTTTCTGGTATCTTAGCCCTATAGGCCAGAGACAAGAGGCATCCATAAGCCCTCTCGAGGTTACTCTATTCGGTCCTATGGGTCGATTCCGTAGTCATAATATAAAAATATGGCATTAAACAAAGCACAAAAGAAAGTGGTTCTTGAGAAGGTTACCGACATTGCAAAGGAGGCAAAATCGGCAGTGTTCGTGAACTTCCATGGTCTTACTGTCGGCAATGCTACCGAGATCCGCCGCACCCTTCGGGAGGCTGGTGTGAAGTACACAGTGGCAAAGAAGACATTGGCCACGAAGGCTTTCGCAGCTCGAGGTTTAAAAGGTGAGATGCCGAAGCTCGATGGCGAACTTGCTATCGCGTACGGCGAAGACCTTATCGCTCCGGCTCGGGAGATCAGCCTGTTCCAGAAGAAGTTCGAAGGCAAGATCTCCATTTTGGGAGGAGTCTTCGAAGACAAGTTCATGTCCAAGGCTGAAATGACGGCGATCGCCTCGATCCCATCGAAGCAGACATTGTACGGCATGTTCGTAAATCTCATCAATTCTCCGATTCAGCGCATTGCTATCGCAGTAAATGAGATCGCAAAAAGCAAACAAGCTTAATTATCATTAATAACATCAATATGTCAGAAGAAACAACCCAGGCAGTTGAAGTTCCCGCACAGTTCAAAACTCTCGTTGAATCCATCGAGAAGATGTCTGTTATGGACTTGAACGATCTCGTTAAGGTATTGGAAAAGCGTTTTGGAGTCTCAGCTTCGGCTGTAGCGGCAGGTCCAGCAGTGGCAGCGGGAGAAGCAGCTGAAGAGAAAACAATCTTCGCTGTGCACCTTGCAGATGCCGGTGCTACCAAGATCGCGGTGATCAAAGTCGTCAAAGAAGCTCTTGCCCTTGGTCTCAAGGAAGCAAAGGATCTTGTCGATGCGGCACCTTCGCTTCTCAAGGAAGGTATGAAGAAAGAAGAGGCGGAAGATCTCAAGAAGAAGATCGAAGCCGCAGGCGGAAAAGTAGAATTAAAATAACTTTTTCTCAATCGGTCAATAAAAGCAAAAGCCACCCTGAGCGCAGTCGAAGGGTGGTTTTTGCTTTTTTAGGTGGTATACTTGGGAAATATAAAATTTATACCATGATAGAAACACTTGAAAAGATTTTCGGTTCGGCGGCAAAGGTGAAGATAATGCGGCTTTTTCTATTCAACCCGACCGATGTTTTCGACATCGATCAGATCATCGCGCGTTCCAAAGTTTCGCCTTCCGAGGCTCGGCATGAAATAGGCATGATGGAAAAAATCGGCCTCATCAGGAAGCGCAGCTTCTTCAAGGATTTTATCGTCGGCAAAGGCAAGAATAAGAAAACAGAGCGCCGTCGCGTCGCGGGCTTCGTGCTCGACGAAACATTCGATTACCTGCTGCCTTTGCAGGATGTGCTGATCCACATAAGCCCGTTAAGGAACGCCGAGATCCTGCGCAAGCTTGCCCGGGTTGGAAAGCTCAAGCTCATTATCGTATCCGGAGTATTCATCAACAATTGGGACAGTCGCCTCGACTTGCTCGTAGTCGGAGACAATTTGCGAAAGGGAACGCTTGAGAATATCCTCAAAACCCTCGAATCGGAGATCGGCCGCGAGATCCGCTATGCCTACTTTGAAACGCCCGACTTCCAATACCGTTTAGGTATATACGACAAGCTTATCCGTGACATCCTCGACTTTCCCCATGAGAAGATCCTAGACCGTTTGAACGTCAGAATAGCCCGCTAAAAACCCTTATTCCATATATGTGTTGACAGTAAAATGCGTATGTGTATAATAGTCCTTACACAGATATGTTAATAACAAGACATCCCAAACGGACATAAGAATAGCTTGTTATAGAGCTTTCTAGTCCGCGCAAGCGGATTTTTTGTTAGTACCGACCGACTGATTCTTTGAAAAACATCCTTATAGTCTTAAGACAATTAAAAAGGTCTTTTCGTCGGACTATATACACAGGATCATAGTAGGTAACACTGTTGTGTAGAAAGGTAAAAGATTCTATATAACAGGGTAAAACAAAAAACAAACCCAGACTGCTCTTGTAGGCAGTCTGGTAAGTAGTAGTGGTTCTTACATTTCCTAATAGGGAATGTAAGGGCATATGGTGGATGCCTTGACTTGAAATAGCGATGAAGGACGTAGCATGGCTGCGATAAGCTTGGGGGAAGTGCCTAGCAACTGTTATAACCCAAGATCTCCGAATGAGGAAACTCCTGCATTAAAATGCAGACCCGTACAGCTTGACTGTCGGGAGCTTACCCAGGGAAGTAAAACATTTCAGTACCTGGAGGAAAAGAAAACAAAGCACGCAAGTGCGATATTACCTAAGTAGCGGCGAGCGAAAAGGTAAGAGCCCAAACTTCGTCCAGAACTTAGATCGGAAAGCAATTTCTTTTCTAGGTTCTTGACGGGGGGTTATAAGGCAGTAACGTCGTAATTTATTACGAGAGGAGTTAAAAAATGTATTGATAGCTGAACATTCTGGAAAGAATGGCCCCAGAGGGTAATGGCCCCGTAAACGAAATCAATGAATCTCTTTTGTTACTGTTCTTGAGTACTTCGAGACACGTATGGCTCGGAGGAATCTGTCGGAACTAACCGATAAGGCTAAATATATTTCAAGATCGATAGTGAACAAGTACCGTGAGGGAAAGGTGAAAAGCAGCCCGGTGAGGGCGGTGAAATAGACCTGAAACCATATGCCTACAAGGAGTCAGAGCGGGTAGCAATATCCGTCATGGCGTGCCTATTGAAGAATGAGCCAACGAGTTGATGCATGCTGCAGGCTAAGGGCGAGAGCCTGGAGTCAAAGGGAAACCGAGTGTTAATAGCGCGAAAAAATAGTAGTATGCATCAGACCCGAAACCAGAGCGAGCTAGTCTTGAGCAGGGTGAAGGACACCGAAAGGTGTCTGGAGGCCCGAACCCGTAGACCGTTCAACATCTTGGGATGACTTGAGATTAGAAGTGAAAAGCTAACCGAGCCTGGTAATAGCTGGTTCTCTCCGAAATAGCTTTTGGGCTAGCGTCATATGTTCCCCTGAGGGGTAGAGCACTGGAAGGTCTCGACAGAGCGAAAGCCCGCGAGACCTATCAAACTCCGAATACTCAGGGTCAAGAATATGGCAGTTAGACTGTGGGGGCTAAGCTCCATTGGTCAAAAGGGAAACAGCCCGGATCTCTATTTAAGGTCCCTAAATCTATGCTAAGTGCACTTAAGGAGGTGAAAATTCTCAGACAATGAGGAGGTTGGCTTAGAAGCAGCCATCCTTTAAAGATAGCGTAACAGCTCACTGGTCAAGCGTTCCTGCGGCGAAGATGTAACGGGGATTAAACTACGTACCGAAGCTTAGGATTTGCAGTTTACTGCAAGTGGTAGCGGAGCGTTCTGTAAGCCTGTGAAGGGATACTCGTGAGAGATCCTGGAGGTATCAGAAGTGCGAATGATGACATGAGTAGCGACAAAGAG
>JARIGY010000011.1 GCA_029288535.1 Candidatus Tayloriibacteriota bacterium
CGGAGATGTGTATAAGAGACAGCTATCAAGTATTAGCTAACCTTTCGGCTAGTTATTCCTGACTAAAGGGTGCGTACCTACGTGTTACTACCTCGTCTGCCGGTGCCTTGCGGCCCCTTGACTTGCATGCCTTATCCACGCCGCCAGCGTTCATCCTGAGCTAGGATCAAACTCTAAAATTAAAGTTTATCCTCTTGAATTTTTATACTGCTAATAAATTAGAATATAAAATCTTGAGCCGAACGGAACAAAATAAAAAACAATATTTCTATCGCTTTCTTTTTGGGTTCATTCGAGACCCTAGCTCGTAGATCTCTTTCTTCGTTGCTAAATGAAGAAAGATCTCCGTAATCATTTTCTCAAAGAAATAGACAAGTATCTTGCAAATACTTTCTCTATTTCAATTCTGTTGTCAAAGTTCAGCCTCCATCGCTTGATGGAGGTATTGCCTAGTATATATGAAGCAAAATAGATGTCAAGCTGTAAATATGGCTTCAAATAAGGTGTTTATTTGAGCCCCTGCTGTGGCATAAACGACTGGGTGATTTGCTGCTGAAATTCTTCAGCTGTAATGGCACCTGCCGGAGCAACGACAGTTACCGGCTCATTGTAGTGTGAGAACTCAATCTGACCTTTTGAGGTGAGCATACTGCCAGACTTACCGTCTTTGAAGGTCGATTCTAGAACGGCTATGCGATACACATGCCAGTCATTCTTGCCTATCCAGATGCCGAATGTCGGGTCGGTACTTGTGCTTTCCGAAACGCGATCTGCAACCGCCGCAAGCATTGGACCGCCGAGAAATGAGGTTTGTTGGCTTTTAATGCTATCGGAAATGCTTTTAAATTTCTGCAGATTGAGGGTGGCCTGATAGTGATGCGTCTCTACTCCCTGGACGGTTTCGTCGGGAAGGGTCTGGATATTGTCAAAGTAGTCGAACGCCATGATTTTCTTTTCCAATTTTTTTGAAGCTTCAGTATCTTTTACAATGCTTTTATTCTGAGCATTCAAGTCAAAACTAACCCATTTCCCTTTTGCAGCATCGATGGCTGTTTGAGCATATCCCGGCACTGCCGTTGTCATCGCGTCCGGTTTTGCCGGAACGTAGGACAGAGTGAGATCATTGATTTTGGCGAACCCCTTCTTTGCCAGCACTATCATATCCACACGAGCTGCAGCGTCGGCTTTTGCGATAGTATTTGCGGCATGAAATTCAAGTCCGACATTTACATCAGCCTGGGGATTTTTGGGATCCTTGATATTCATTTTGCCGTCTGTTGTAAAGTTGAATGTGCCGGCATTAAAGGGTGCGCCGGTCTTAGCCATTGTTGCAGCCGTACCGGAGACTTCGCTGGTAAACGCAAAAGATGTAACGTCCTTATACGAAGAAACGACTTTTATAAAAGCCTGCTGAGGAGTAATCGGCTTCATGTTGAATACAAAAGCCGCGGCAATGCCGACACCCGCCAGAAGCACGATAACGATGCCGACACTGACGAGAACCTTGCTCTTTGACGCCGGAGCGGCTGGCACGGACGCCTGAATGTTGGGTTGATCCATAAGTATTACTAATGAGTATGCTGTTAGTGTAGCACAAAAAGCCCCCGACTTATCCTTAGATAAGTCGGGGGCGAAGCGCTGCGGCCGCGGAATCAATCGGCGCCATCCGGACCGAGATCGGGTTCGCAGGGCGGCATGTCGGGCCGGCAACCGATCGTTGGAAGCGACAGATGGCCGACACAGGGAGCGTCGAGCTGCTCGCCGGTAATCGGTTCCAGACGGATCGCGCCATGATCGCAATTTGACGGAAGCGCACCATTAAGGCCGTGAGGCGTATTCCCATGCATACGATTTCTCCTGATAGAACAACGTTTACTTCCATCTCCGCAAACGAAAGAGCCAGCCTTCGGGTTGAGGGCTGGCTCTTGTTTCTATAATTTCGTGGAGAATTTATCGAGACACAAGCGAAACCTCAACCATCTGAATGGCAGTTTTCTTAAGAAGAATGAGGTTGTGGGTCACGGCTAACATGAAGGTAATTTTATAGGAGAGTTGGGAGTGGGTCAAGGGATTATTTTTCTTTTGATTCTAGAGCCCTAACGCGCCGATCGATGCCGGCCACATAGCTGAGATCAGCCTTAATCTCCAGTTTAGTTTTGATTTCTTCAACATCGGCAGCTACGATATCTAGCTTAGCGTGAAGTCCGCTGACTCCTTCGGCCACAACTTGAAGTTTGCTTTGGAATTCCTCACTCAAAGCACCGATAAACCTTTCCATATCTTTATTGCCTTCATCCCTGACTTGCTTAATGTAGATTTGGATTTTTTCTTCCTGATTCATTCGACTAGTATACACCCGCGAAGATGAAAATAACATTAAGAAAAGATAAAGGAATCTGAAAGATTAGCTCTTCTTATTCTGCATCTTTTCAAACACCACAAGCAGCGGCGAAGCGACAAAGATGGACGAGTAGGTACCGACAATGACGCCGACTAGGAGCACGAAAGCGAAATCTTTTGTCGTAGCACCGCCGACGAAGAAAAGTACGAGCAGCACGAGAAAGATCGTGAGAGACGTGTTGATCGAACGGCCGAACGTTTCGGAGACTGATTTGCCGACGGTGACATCGAACGATTCTTTTTTGCGATCTTCCTTGTTGATGCGGAGATGTTCGCGGACGCGATCGAACACGACGATGGTGTCATGGACGGAATAGCCGAGAACTGAAAGAATGGCCGAGACGAACAGGATGCCGATCTCGCCGTGAGTGTAATGGATATAGATAATGAAAATACCGGTCGGGATGATGACATCGTGAAGCAGGGCGACGATCGTTGCCAAGCCGAACTTCCAGCTGGCAACCGGCTCGGAGACTTTGCGGAACGCATAGGTAACGAAAAGCACGATGCAGAGGATCACGACTATGATAGCTGTAACCGCTTTGTTCTTGAGCTCGGAGCCGACAACCGGACCGATGGAATTGTAGCTTTGGACAGTAAGAGGATACGCGCTGCCAAGCGAAAGCGTGCCGAGCACTGCGTCTTTTTCTGTTGCCGACAACTCTCTGGTGCGCAGGTCGTAACTGTCGGTACCGGTAGGCTGCAGCACGAAATTGCCGAGATTGAGTTTCGCAATGGCGGTATTGAGCGCGGTCTGGTCGGGCCGGCCGGCCTGGTAAGAAACCTCAGTAATTGTACCTCCTTTGAAGTCGATGCCGAAATTGAATCCGAATGCGAACATTGCAATAATCGAAACCGCGATGAGCAGGGCCGAAAGAGTGAAGAAAAGTTTTCTGTAGGTGACGACGAACATATTATTTCATATTAGTTTTATGGATGCCCGAACCGAAAAGGAATTTCGACAGCCTACTCTCCCCTGTCTGCGGCAATGCGAACAGGAATGTGCGGGAGACGGTAATGGCGGTGAACATGCTGATGAGCACTCCGAGGCCGAGAGTCAGGGCAAAACCCTTGACTGCCGATGTGCCGAGCCAGAAGAGCACGATGGCGGTGATGATGCTCGAAACATTCGAGTCGCGGATGGAAAGCCACGCGCGGTGGAACCCTTCATGGATGGCAACGCTCAGGCCGTGGCCGCGGCGGAGCTCTTCTTTCATGCGTTCGAAGATGAGGATGTTAGCGTCAACGGCCATGCCGATCGAGAGAATGAAACCGGCCAAGCCTGCAGCAGTGAGTGTAACGGGAATGAGCTTGAAAACCGCAAGCGAGATCGCAACATACATGAGAAGCGCGATGGAAGCGATAAAACCCGGCAGGCGATACCAGAGAACAAGGAAAATCACGACGATAAGAAAGCCGTAGATACCCGCTTTAAGACCCGCGTAGAGCGCTGAAGTTCCGAGCGACGGACCGACAGTCTGGGTGCTGACAAGCTCGATAGGCACCGGCAGCGCGCCGTAATTGAGGTTGCGGACGACGGTCTGGGCTTCGGCCGCTGTGAAGCCGCCAGTGATCTGGGCTTGGCCGGAAGAGATTTCTTCATTGATGCGCGGCAGGGAGACAGGCTGCTTATCGAGGAAAATAGCAAGAATCTGGCCGGTATTTTCCTTGGTGATCTTGTCGAAAAGAGCTGCACCCTGGTCATTGAACGTAAGGCCTACGATGGGCGAACCGCCGGTCTGGTTATTGAACTCAAGCGTGGCGTGGGAAAGCAGGCTGCCGGTGAGGCCTGTTGAGGAAGAGATCGCGTACAGCTGGGCTGACGTCGAAGCGAACGACATATAGTTTGGCGGCAGGAGCCTGAATTCCAAAAGCGGAGTCTGGCCGATAAGCGCGACAGCCTGCTTGATATCGGTGACGCCGGGAAGGTCGACGACAAGCTTATTGTCTTTGCTGAATGTGTTGGCATTTTCCACCTGGACGATAGGTTCGGATACGCCGAAGAGGTTGACCCGGCGCTCGATTACATCTTTGAGGGAATCCATCGCGCCTTGGACGTCGCCGGCGGCAACTTGAGCGGTATCGGCTTTGTAGACAAGCTCCGTGCCGCCCGCGAGGTCGAGGCCGAGCTTGAACTGATGGCCGGAATTAACTTTTTGCGAAGAGTACACAAACCAGCCGGTAAGGATCATCGCGACGATAAGGATAAGGGACCAGGTGCGGTATTTTGTCATATATGTTCGTTCTTGTGCTAGCTATAGTACCGTATTTTACGCAAATGTATGTATTGACTAGTTTGAATCCATGTCGCTTGGTAGAATAATATTCTTTTGAGTTTTAGCTATCATATCGTTCGCTTTGGCCATTTCTTTTCCGATCTCATAGCGGACCACATTGATGGTGTGCTGCAGATCTTCCATTCCGCTGTCTATTTTCCTGAGTCGAAACCTGGCATCGGCGTCTATGGCATGACCCATAGCTTCAAGCTCTTCAGTCAATGCCAGGATTTTTGCATCAGCCTCGGCTTCCGATATTGGTTGTAATGTTTGGGTAGTCATTATAATATTTTATCTTTTTCTTGCCGGTGCACGGCCGGTTCGAGGTCCGGAATGCTGAGAAAATATAGTGCGCCTTTTCTGTCCGGGATTTGATAATGTATCCAATGCCGTTCTTGCTTTCCGTATCCTGTCTTTTATATTTGAAAGTTTGGCAGATCCTTCCAAAGGCGTTCCGCTCTCATTGAGCTTTTTAATCACAAGCTGCTCCTGCTTCTCCAATCTTGAGATCTTAAGTTTGAGTGTCTTTTGTTTTTCATTAATGGATTCGGCTTTATTAGAGTTGAGCTGTCTCGGAAATGCCCGCTTATCTTCATTCCTCTTCAAAGTATCTTCTATTATTGCTGGCTTAGATTGTTGCGATTCTTGAGGCGCTCTTTGTACGGGAGCAGCTTCAACTTTTGGTTCTGCTGGCGTATTTTGAATTTGCGGCTGGGCAGGGTTTATTTTAGATTCCACTTCAACGGCTCGATCCGATTCTTTTTCTTCAACTTCTTCAGCTCCTCTTTGAGTTGTTCTTTGTTGTTCATTGGCTGCTTCTTCCGCAAACTCACCATCGTCATCTCCGCTTCTTCCGTAATAATTATCTGAGTAGGTATCGTTATGATACTGAGCAAAGCTCTGCACCTCGGTCTCTGTCTGTTTTATCGTGCCGCCGAGCTTTGCAAACCGAAGCATGCGGGAACTTATCTGCTCCTTCGCGTGCTTGATTTTTTCTTTAACCTCGTCGATCTTATTTTGAAAGCCTCTGAGGGATTTGTCATTTGTTGCATACTGAGCTAGCGAAGCTTTCGTAACTTCAAAAGCTTTTATATCTTCATTGTGTTTATTGATTTGGGCTATGTAGGATTTTATCTCGCTATCGAGAATTGCAAGTTCCTGTTTCTCGATTCCCAGTTTTTTATTCGCACTCTTCTCAACCGCCATTACTGCCAAACCCCTGACCTGTTCGACTGTCTTCGCTTGAGCCTCAAGCAAAGCGATATCCTGATCGAAGAAATGCAGTTTTTGGTCTATCTTTTCATTGCGGCTGTGAAGTACCACTTCCTCCTTAGAAAGATCATTCAAAAGGCCGGCGCGTTGCTCTTCGCTGATATTGGGAAAATGCTCCAGTTCCTTCTTATTGCGCTCGATCGTGCGTAGACGAGTATCGTTGATCTCGAGCTTCTTTTCAAGAGCCTGGCGATTCGCCTGCAAACCGCTCAATTCCAAGCCCATATCCTTTGCTTTCTGCGTCGCTTTTTCCGCATCGCGGCGGTTTAGCCTGTTCGCAAATGGTTTAAGGATGGGAATGCCCAAGAAACTTTTATCGCGCCACTTTTCGTCCGTGCGAGCGGCTTTGCCGAATTTTGCTTCCGCCAACCGTTTTGAAAAAATATCGGTACCTACGGGAACCTGGTCGTGTTCAAGTTCTGCCATTATTCCGACCAAACCCTTCTCAGCAGCATTTCTCGGCAGTGTTTCTTTATTTTCCGGATTTTCTGGCGGCCCTCCTTCCGGTTTTAGATTGACCGCACTGAAAGGTTCTACATCATGTGCATCTTTTTCCTGTGGAGAACGGTCTACTTTTATATCAACAGCAGTATCGCGAGACGGCGCAACATCTTCTAATGAACCAGCAGCATTTTTATACCCTTCTTGTGCAGGAACAAAATTAAAATTCTTATTTACATCGATTGTGGTTTCAGGCTCCAACACTGCTTTCGGTGCCACGGC
>JARIGY010000014.1 GCA_029288535.1 Candidatus Tayloriibacteriota bacterium
AATCTATATATGGCCTGCTTTTCATCTCCTACAATAAAAATATTGGGTGTATCGAAGAATTCCGCAATGATGCCTACTATGAAGTTCTGAGCATCATTGGTATCCTGATGCTCATCGACATGAAGATATAAAAATTTTTCCTGCACCAATCGCAACAGCAATTCATCGCGCTTTAAAGCGACAAGCACTTCAATGATCAGGTCGTCGAAGTCGATCTTCTTGTTGGTTCGTTTGAGTTCTTCATACTCATGGTAGACATCGGCAAAGACAAACGTGCGCTCGCACTTCTCAATCCGCTTCAAGCCTTCCGCCTTGAGTTTGCCTTTTGTCGCGCCGCGCGTTGAAATGTAGGCTTCATCATGCTTGATGCGCTCGATTTCTTCCTTGGCATGAGCGCGGATGATATCGGGCGTCCAGGCTTCGCGTTTTGCATCGCTTATGGCGCCGATAATTTTAGGCACATAATAATCAGGCTCGCCGAGCGGGCGCAGATCGTTATATTCAGGCTTTTTCAAAATCGTCCTGACCATATCTTCGACTTCGATATCGGTGATCTGCTCCGAATCTGCGAGATGGGGAAAGTGATCATCGTATTCGGCAAGCACCGACGAAGCGAATCCGTGGAAAGTGTGGATCCGGACTTCATCTGCCCGCGCGCCGATGATCTGCCGCAGCTTCATGCGCATGGCTTTGACTCCCGCTTCGGTAAACGTGATAGCCAGAATTCCCGACGGCGGCGTGTCGGTTGTTTTTAAAATATTCGCAATGCGCAATGTCAAAACAGTCGTCTTTCCGGTGCCCGGGCCGGCAATAACCATGACAGGTCCTTCTATGGTGTCTACCGCACGTTTCTGCTCAGGATTGAGGTTTTTATAGGCCTTTTCGAAGGCTTCTAGGCCTGTTTTGACCGGAGCGGTGTTCATTGAAGAGCATTATAGCATGAGCTTAAGATGCTGTTTGAGGCTATTTTTTATTTATATTTTATCTCAAACAATTATTATTAGTAGATGGAAATAATCCCCTACAACAAAAACCTAAAGTCTCGGTCAAGATCTCTAAGAAATAATAGTACTCTTGCAGAAGTAATCTTGTGGAACAGTTTGAAAAGAAAGCAGACAGGCCTCCAATTCCTGCGGCAAAAACCGATCAATAATTACATTGTCGACTTTTATTGCAAAAAATTAAAGCTTGCGATTGAATTAGATGGTTCTAGCCACGACTCTAAATTAGAAGAAGATATTTTCAGGCAAGGCCAGCTCGAATCTTTCGGTATAACTTTTTTACGATTTTCTAATGACAGGATACTAAATGATCTAGATGAGGTTATACATGAAATTAGGGCAAAGTCGGGATTATAAAAACATCCCCCGCCTTTCAGGCGCCCCCTTCAAAGGGGGATTCCCTTCGTTCGAGTTACCCGAAAGATTATTAGCAGAAATCTCCCCTTGAGGGGAGTGGCCGCAGGCCGAGGGATGTTTTAATAATTCCTCAATCTATTCACCTTCTCGTGCTGACGGATCTTCTCGTGAGCTTTGGCTTCGATCTGGCGGATGCGTTCGCGGGTGACGCCGAATTTCTTGCCCACTTCTTCAAGTGTATGCTGGACGCCGTCGAGCAAGCCATGTCGGAGCTCAAGGATTTTTCGTTCTTTTTCCGGAAGATCGTTCAGGATCTCACGGACTTGGTCGCCAATAATTCTTCGGGACGATTCCTGATCGGGTGAAAGAATTTTATCATCGGAAATAAAGTCGCCGAGCACTGACTTTTCTTCACCTTCATCGCCAACAGGGCTTTCAAGTGAAACGGTAGACTGGTCGATCTTTTCTATTTGATAGACTTTATCAACATCGAGTCCCATCTCGGTTGCGATTTCTTCCGGCAACGGGTCGCGGCCCAAGTCTTGCGCCAAGCGGCGGACAACCTGTTTGTACTTTGCGATTGTTTCTACCATATGCACCGGAACGCGAATAGTTCGTGACTGGTCGGCAAGAGCACGAGTAATAGCCTGGCGGATCCACCAGGTAGCGTACGTTGAAAACTTGTAGCCTTTGGTCCAATCGAATTTATCTACGGCTTTAAACAAACCAAGATTTCCTTCTTGAATAAGATCGAGAAGAGTAAGGTCTGGGCTGCGGCCGACATATTTCTTGGCGATAGAAACCACGAGGCGCAAGTTGGCGCGGGCAAGCAGGTTTTTTGCCTCCAAATCCCCTTTCTCGATTCTTCGGGCAAGGTCTTTTTCGTTGCCGGCGTTGAGCAGCGGGTATTGGCCGATCTCTTTCAAGTAGATCTGGATTGAATCGTATGAGGAATCGCTTCCGCCGTAATAGCTTTTCTTAGGCACGACATCGTCGATAGGCACATCGAGCAAGCCTCCGCCTTCAAGCACATCGACTCCTGCCGAATTGAATTTTTCGTACAGCTCTTCGAGGAACATGATATCGTCCTCGATGGTCGGAAACTCTTTCAGGATTTCATCGTAGGTGACGAAACCGCGTTCCTTGCCTTTTGAGATGAGCTTCTCTGCTTTGACATCCATGTCGACGCGCTTGACTGCTTTTGCCGGAGCCTTTTCCTTGGGCTTGGCAGCGGTGCGGGCTTGCGCTTTTTTGGGCGCAGCTTTGGATGCCGGCGCTTTTGCCGGTGCTTTCTTTTTTGCGATATGCTTTTTTTCTGGTTGCTTCTTCATCATATATGAAAATTATTGGCGCTTAGTGATGTTGCGCAATTCGAGTGACAATTCTTGGCAGCGCTTGAGCAGTTCAAGCGTGGCCGCCGTATCTTTTGCACGCTCCGCGATCTGAAGTTTGCGCATCGTTTCAGCGAAATCTTCCCGCAGGAGCTGCTCTTTGAAATTGCGGACGAGTTCGTCTATATGAGCAGCGAAGTCCTGGCTTTCCGCGTAGGAAGCCTCGGCTTCAAATATGAGATCGTCTTGAATAGGTTCAAATGACCGATCAAACGCTGCGACTGTCTCCGCATCTAGTATTGTACATACTTTTTGGCGAATGTCGAGCGAGATGCCGGACGGGCCTGCTGCCTTTTCCTGCCGGTACATGAGACCGAACAGCATCCGCGCGATCCCGTCTTTGCGCTCTATTTTGGGACGCGCCATGCTCGAGCCCGCTGCCTGCCTAGACTGATATAGACTGTTGACGGGCGCTTTTCTTACAATGTCCCAAAGGATATCCTCCTTGAGGCCCGACGCGTAGCTGATCTGCGAAATGAAGTGCGATTTTTCGGCAACGCTTTCGAGCCCGGCGACATACGGCATGAGCTCCTTCTCGACTTTCAGTTTGCGCTGGCGGTCGTCGAGTTTGGAATGAACTATTTTCTCAAGCTCGACGTCGATGATGTGGCGGGCATTTTTTATCGCTTCCGCGAAAAGCTCGGGCTTGTCGAGGATCACGTCGGCCGGGTCTTTGCCCGAGGGCAGACTCGCGATCTTGACCTCGATGCCGAGTCCGAGCGCCAGTTGCCAGCCGCGCGTAGCGGCAGCTCCGCCAGCATCGTCGCCATCGTAGGCAATGACGATTTTGTTCGAAAGCCTTTTGAGGATTTCCAAGTGCTCGGACGTGAGCGCCGTGCCGGAAGACGCGACAGCGTTGCTGAAGCCGGCTTGATGGCTTAAAACCAGATCCATCTGGCCTTCAACCAGAAGCGCGAAATCATTCTTTCTGATATTGAGCTTTGCCCGATCGAAGCCGTACAGGATTTTCGATTTCTCAAAGAGCGGCGTTTCCGGACTGTTGATGTACTTGGCCTCCGTGCCGTCGCTTTCAAACTGCCGGCCTGAAAATGCCACTACCCTCCCAGACGAATCGAAAAGCGGAAACATAATACGGCCGCGGAACCTGTCGTAATAGTCGCCGCTCCCCTTTTCGCTTTTCTTGATGAGCCCGACCTTCTCGGCATCCGCGACAGAAACTTTTCTGGCAGCAAGATAGCCCGCCAATGTGCGCCACTCCACGCTCGAGTAGCCGATGCGCCATTCCTTTATCGTCTCGTCCGTCAGTCCGCGCTTTTTGAGATGCTCTACGGCTTTCGGGTTGTTCTGAAGCTGGCGCTGATAGAACAGCGCGGCATGCTCCATCGCAAGGTAAAGCCGTTCGCGCTCGGAGCGGACCGCCGGGTTTTCGCGCGTCAGTTCGACACCGGCGCGCTTTGCCAAAACGCGAAGAGCCCCGATAAAATCGAGACCTTCGAATTCCTGGACAAAGGTGAAGATGTCGCCCTTCGCCGCGCAGCCGAAACAGTAGTAGCTATTGCGGGCCGGAGAGATGAAGAACGATGGCGATTTCTCATTATGGAACGGGCACTTCGCCTTGAAGTTCGCACCCGACTTTTCGATCTCTATATATGAGCCGACAACATCGACAATATCCAGTTTAGATTTAATTAGTTCGACGTGGGATGACACAATAAAGTAAGAGCCGTTACTCCTCCGAGCTTCGTCCGCTTGCGTTTGCGCGCTGCATTTTCTCGATCATAGCCGCCTTCGGACTTCCCTTGAAGCCGGTACCGGCTGGAATGAGGCGTCCGAGAATGACGTTTTCCATGAGGCCGGCGAGATCGTCTTCAGTGCCACGGACCGCTGCGTTGATGAGAACGCGGGTGGTGTGCTGGAAGGACGCCGCCGAGAGGAAGCTCTTTCGAGAAAGGGAGACTTCGGTGATACCCATGACCACGGAGTCGCCTTCCGCTTCTTTGCCTTTGCGCGCCTTGACCGCTTCGTTTTCCTTGAGGAAGTGCGGATTCTCGACAACGTCGCCGACTGAGAAAATGGTATCGCCCGGGTCGGTGATGATGCGTCGTCCGAACATCTGCCTGACGATGACTTCGATATGCTTGCGCGAAACGGATTCGCCCTGCAATTCGTAGAGCTTTGAAACTTCGCTGATGATATATTCCTGAGCCTGTTCGCGGCCGCCGTACTTGAAGACTTCGTCGATATCGGCAGAACCGTCGGTAATGATCTCGCCTTTCTTTACGGTGTCGCCTACCTTGACGAACACGACGCGATTGTAGCTCACTGAATATTCGGTGTCGGCTTTCTTCTTCGACTTGGTTGGAGTTTCAGGGATAATGACAATGACTTTTTCCTTGCCGTTGTCTGTGATGGCGCTAACCATGCCGTCGATGCGGATGACAACTGCCGGGTTCTTTGGAGAACGCTTTTCGAACACTTCTTCAACGCGTGGCAAACCCTGGGTGATGTCTCCTCCGATCTGAGCAGTACCTCCGGTATGGAACGTACGCATCGTGAGCTGGGTTCCCGGTTCGCCGATAGCCTGGCCGGCCACGGTTCCGACAGCTTCTCCGACTTCGATAAGCTTGTTCTTGCCGAGATCGAAACCGTAACACTGTGAACAGATGCCGCTGATTGCGCGACATGTCATCGGTGAGCGGACGTATACTTCGACAATGCCGGCGTCTTCTATCTTGACGGCTTCGTCTTTGGTCAGAAGATGGTTGCGCTTGAAGAGCAGGTTGCCGTCCTTGTCCGAAACATCGGCAGCAAGAACGCGGCCTTTGATGTTTTTGGAAATAGGGATTTCAAGGCCGTTGCCTGCGTCTTTCTTGATCCAGATGCCATCTTTGGTAGCACAATCCTCTTCCGAGATCATCGTGTCCTGAGCGACCACGAAGAGCTTGCGGGTAAGGTAACCGGCCTTTGCGGTGTTAAGCGCGGTGTCGGTCAGACCTTTTCGAGAACCGTGAGTCGTAATGAAGTATTCGATCGGAGTCAGGCCTTCTTTCGAACATGAGAGGATCGGAAATTCGATCGTTTCGCCCTGCGTGTTGGTGATCAAGCCTTTCATACCGGCCATCTGGACGATCTGGGCGAGCGAACCTCGGGCGCCGGACATGACCATGTCATGCACCGAGCCGTTCTTGTCGAGAGTTGCGGGAATGAGCTTTTCGATCTGCGCCTTTGCGTCCTGCCAGATCTCGATCATCTTGCGCTTGCGTTCATCGGCAGAAAGAAGACCGTCGTTGTACTGGTCGAGCGCGGCGTCTGCCATCTTGTGGGATTCGGCAAGGACAGCTGCACGGCCGGCTGGGATCTGCACATCGTCGATACCCCATGTTACGCCGGAATAAGTAGCGTACTTGAATCCGAATTCCTTGATGCGGTCCATGATCTGAGGAATATTTTCGATGCCATAGCGGTCGATGAGGTCGTTCACGATCTGACCCATTTTCTTTCGGTTGATTTCAGTGTTTATGTAGGGATAATCCTTTGGAAGAACGCCGTTGAAGAGGAGGCGGCCGATCGAAGTCTCGAAAGGCTTGCCGTCAAACTCCGCATACTTTGGCGTATTCTTTGGAAGGATCTTGATTTTTGCGCGAAGGGTTACTTCGCCGAAGTCGTGGGCTGTGATAGCGCTGTTGGAACCGGGGAAGATTTTGCCTTCACCCTTGTCGCCGTCGACGATCTTCGTCATCCAATAACATCCGAGCACGATGTCGAGCATTTTGTTCGAGACAGTCGGCTCGCCGTTACCCGGCTTCAGGATATTCTTGTCGGAAGCCATGATTTCCTTTGCTTCAAGCTGCGCCTCTTTTGAAAGCGGCACGTGGACTGCCATCTGGTCTCCGTCGAAGTCGGCGTTGAACGCGGTACAAACGAGCGGGTGAACCTGGATAGCCGAACCTTCGATAAGCTTAGGCTTGAAGGCCTGGATGCCGAGTCGGTGCAAAGTAGGAGCGCGGTTAAGAAGGACGTGCTTGTCTTTGATCACTTCTTCGAGGATAGCCCAAACTTCCGGGATACCGTCGTCGATAAGCCGGCCTGCGCCGCGGATGTTGTAGGCGAGCTCTTTCTTGAGAAGTTCTGAAATGACAAATGGACGGAAGAGTTCGAGCGCCATGAATTTTGGAAGTCCGCACTCATTGAGAGCGAGAGACGGACCGACCACGATAACGGATCGTCCCGAGTAGTCGACGCGCTTTCCGAGCAAGTTTGCACGGAAGAGTCCTCGCTTGCCTTTCAGGTTGTCGGCAAGAGATTTCAAAGCTCGGCGCTGCGACTGGTTGACCGCAGACTGCGACACGTTGCCATGGCGGATAGAGTTGTCGATCAAAGAGTCGACGGCTTCCTGCAGGATACGCTTCTCGTTTCGGAGAATAACGTCCGGAGCCATGATCTCCTTAAGCTTCTTGAGTCGGTTGTTGCGGTTGATGACGCGGCGGTACAGGTCGTTGACGTCCGAAGTCGCGTAGCGGCCTCCATCAAGCGGCACCATTGGGCGAAGGCCTGGCGGAATAACCGGAATGCGGGTCAGGAACATCCACTCTGGTCGGATGCCGGTTTTGACCATCGAGCGCAGGAGCGAGAGCCGCTTCTGGAGCCGTTCGCTTTCTGCAGCGCCGGCTTTCTCAAGCTGCTCTTCGAGTTTCGCGACAAGCTTCTTGAGGTCGGTGTTCTTGAAAATATTGAAGATCGCTTCGGCGCCGATGCCCGCTTCGAAAAGCGTGCCGTACTTCAGGCTGAAGTTGTGGTATTCGATCTCGTCGAGCACGCGGCCTTCCTGGATGCTTTCAATGTCTTTCTTGGTATTGGTAAATAATTCTTTGACTGCGTCCTTTGACTTATCGTCCTGAAGGTTTTTTACTTTTGTCTTGTATTCGGCTTCGAGGTCCTTGATGATCGCGGCGCGGGCGTCTTCGCTCACGTTGATCACGATATAGCCGGCGAAGTAGATGACTTTCTCAAGGTCGGGAGTATTGAGGCCGAGGATCATGCCGATGCGCGATGGCATGGATCGGAGAAACCAGATATGCGAAACAGGAGTCGCGAGGTCGATATGGCCCATGCGCTCCCGGCGGACTATTGAGCGGGTGATTTCCACTCCGCACTTCTCGCAGATGATTCCCTTGTAGCGGATGCCGCGGTATTTTCCGCAGTAGCATTCGTAGTCCTTGTCGGGTCCGAAGATCTTCTCGTCGAACAGGCCGCTCTTTTCCGAGCGCTGGGTCCGGTAGTTGATGGTTTCCGGCTTGGTCACTTCGCCATGGGACCATTCCTTGATCTTTTCCGGCGAGGCGACTTTGAGTGCGATGACATCGAAGTCATTCTGATCACTTGTGCGTTGTTTTGAGTTCATAATGATGGAGATTTAATATTATGCTTGTTCAGATTCATCTTCGAACTCGACCTTTCTTTTCTTGAGTTCTACATCAAGTCCCAAGCCTTTCAGGTTGGACATGAGGACGTTGAACGATGCCGGAACATTTGGCGTGCTGATATCGAGTCCTTTGACGATGGAATCGAATGCTGCGGAGCGGCCCTGGATATCGTCGGATTTGATCGTCAGGACTTCGCGGAGGTTGTATGCCGCACCGTGGCCGAGAAGCGCCCAGACTTCCATTTCTCCGAATCGCTGGCCTCCTTGCTGCGCCTTTCCGCCGAGAGGCTGCTGCGTGATGAGAGAGTAAGGTCCGATTGATCGCATATGGATCTTGTCTTCAACCATGTGGTGGAGTTTCAAGATGTACATGTAACCAACGGCGGTTTTCTGCTGGAATGGATCGCCCGTGCGTCCGTCGAAGAGCTGCATTTTGCCGTCTCGGGCAAAGCCTGCCCGTTCGAGTTCATCTTTGATTTCAACATCGGTTGCACCGGTAAATGGCGGCACGACAGCCTGGTAGTTGAGTGTCTTTGCCGCAAGTCCCAAGTGCAATTCGAGGATCTGGCCGAGGTTCATGCGTGAAGGCACGCCAAGCGGTGTGAGGATCATGTCGATCGGAGTTCCGTCTGTCATGTACGGCATGTCTTCGACAGGAAGAATGCGGGAAATAACACCCTTGTTGCCGTGGCGTCCTGCGAGCTTGTCGCCGACAGAGACGTTTCGCAGCTGCGCGATCTCGATGTGGATGCGCTTGATGATGCCGGATTCGAGCTTGTCGCCTTTCTCGCGCGAAAATACTTTCACTGAGATGACGCGGCCGCGTTTGCCGTTTTCAAGCCGCTTCGAGGTATCTTTCACGTCGCGGGCTTTTTCGCCGAAGAGCGATCGGAGCAATCGTTCTTCCGGAGTAAGCTGTGTCTCGCCTTTTGGCGTGATTTTGCCGACGAGAATATCGCCAGGGCGGACTTCCGCACCAATGCGGATCACGCCTTCTTCATCGAGGTTCTTGAGTTTTGATTCGCCGACGTTTGGAATATCATGCGTGGTGACTTCGGGTCCGAGCTTTGTATCGCGCACGTTCACGACAAATTCTTCGAGGTGGATGGAAGTGAACTTGCTTTCCTTGACGAGTTTTTCGGAAAGGATGATGGCGTCTTCGTAGTTGTTACCGGACCAGCTCATGAATGCGATAAGCATGTTCTGACCGAGTGCCATCTGGCCCATGTCGGAAGAAGATGTGTCGGCAAGCAGATCGCCTTTGCCAACCTTGTCGCCGAGGTTAATAACCGGCCGCTGATGGAATGCGGTAAAGCCGTTGGTTCGCGAGTAGCTCACGAGCCTGTGCTCATGGTCTTTGCCTTTTGAATCTTTAACGACGATGTGTCGGGAGTCGACTTCGGAGACGACGCCGGCTGCTGCTGCCAGGATGAGGCGGCCTGTGTCATGCGCAGCTTTCTCTTCGATGCCTGTTGAAACGAGCGGAGCTTCGGGAATAATGCATGGTGTCGCCTGCTTCTGCATGTTCGAACCCATGAGCGCTCGGGCTGCATCGTCGTGGTTCAAAAATGGGATCATGGAAGTCGCAACGGAGAATGCCTGGTTGGTTGCAACGTCAATGTAATCCACTTTGTCGATGGAAACGACTTCAGGGTTGCCGTCTTTTCGGACTTCGACTTCTTCTTCGATGATCATGCCGTTGTCGTCGTATCGGGTAGCGGCGTGAGCGATGTTGTACGACTCTTCTTCAAGCGCGTTCATGTAGACGATCTCGCCGGTGACTTTGCCGTTCTTTACTTTGGCGTACGGAGTTTCGATCATGCCGAATTCATTGAGCTTGGCATAGGTTGAAAGTCGCAAAATGAGACCGATGTTCGGACCTTCCGGCGTGTGGATAGGACAGAGTCGGCCGTAGTGGGAAGGATGCACGTCGCGGACTTCGAAGCCGGCGCGGAGTCGGTCGAGACCTCCGGGACCGAGAGCGGACAATGTTCGAAGATGCTCCAATTCAGACAGGATATTTTCCTGCTGCATGAACTGCGAAAGCTGGTTGGTCGTGAAAAATTCCTTGATGCGGGCCTGAAGCGGCTTTGGAGAGATGAACTGGACAGGCATCGTGACGTCGGACTCGATGGTCGACATGCGGTCCTGGATATTGCGCTTCATCTGGCTCATGCCGACGCGGATCTTCTGCTGGAGAAGTTCTCCGACATATCGGACGCGACGGGAACCGAGGTGGTCGATATCGTCTTCATGCGCACCCTCGGTATTATTGAGGAGCACGACATTGTTGATGATCGTAGCGACATCATCGAGGTTGATCGTCTTTCGCTCGAGGGATTTCTCATCCATCGGCTTTTCAAAGCGCTTGTTGAAGCGGAATCGGCCGACGCGGGAAACGTCGTAGCGGTCCTTGTTGAAAATGGTATTGATGAATTCGCGGGCGTTCTCGGCAGTGGCCAGGTCGCCGTCGCGGAGGCGCTTGTGGATTTCGATGAACGCATCGTCGGCAGTCTTGGCATGATCCTTGGCCAGACTGTTTTCGATCATGGCTTTTGTCAGCGGGTTGCCCTTGAAAAGGTCGATGATCTGGGCATCTGTTTCCGCTCCCAAGATCCGCAACAGCGAACTTATCGGGAACTTGCGCTTGCGGTCGATGCGGACAAAAAGAGAGCCGTCGGCTTCTGATTCAAGCTCGATCCATGCGCCTCGGGAAGGAATGATCTTTGCGCCGAAATAGGTCTTACCCTTGATCTCGCTTGAGGTGAAGAATACGCCGAACGATCGCGCCAACTGCGGCACGATAACCCGTTCGATACCAGTGATGATGAACGTTCCGTGATTGGTCATGAGGGGGAGGTCCGCCATGAAAATCTCCTGCTCCTTGGTGCCGCCAAGTGTTTTATTCTTGAGCTTTACGATCACTTTAAGAGGCGCTTCATATGAAAGCTTATTGTCCTTGGCATAGAACTCGTCGAACTGAGGGGCACCGAGCTTGAAGCCGACGAAGTCGAGCTCGAACTTCTTGCCTGAATAATCCTGAATAGACGAAAATTCCTTGAAGACTTCTTCAAGGCCTTTGTCGATCAGCCACTGGAAGCTGTCGATCTGGGCTTCAACCAGATTCGGCATTTCGGTCAACGGCTGCTTGAACCGTCCGAAATACTTTTGCTCGCGCTTGGCGGGCTTAACATGAGTACTCATACGCGTTTATTATTAACTCCCCTTAATAAAAGTCGCCTCCTTGAGACTCGAAAAACGCAAAAGCAACAATGCGCATCAATGTCTCCATTGATGGCTTAAAGTCGCTTTAAAGTTTATTGAGTTGTCTGCAAGATACTGGGCAAATTATACCTCCTTATAATTGTCCAAACGTTCAGCCATTACACAATCTTGCGTTTGATTTGAGTATCCTATCATGCCCTATCAAGCCTGTCAAACAAAAACCCTGGCCATAAATATGGCCAGGGTTAAGGGTTTCCTTCCTGTCGGGTCAGCTGGAGTGAATGTCGATCGGCGGAGCTCCGCGGCGCTTTCCTTTCATCATTAGAACAATGAACGTCACCGCCAAAATGATGACCAGAGGAATCCAGAGTTTCATGTACCCGACATATGCCAAAAAGCCGAGAAACAACAATCGCAAACCGTATTTTACCCACGCAGGCATGGCATCTCCTTTCAAAAAACAGAAGAGTCCTCTTGCACTATCCCCCTTTAGTACAAATATGTCAAGAGTTTTATTGCGTTATCGTGAACGAGACCGCATTACTCTGGCCGTAACTATTTGCAATATAGAAACGGTATGTGTCGGGCAGGATCTTA
>JARIGY010000078.1 GCA_029288535.1 Candidatus Tayloriibacteriota bacterium
GAGTGCGGCGTCTCGTGGGCTCGGAGATGTGTATAAGAGACAGATTCAACATCCCCTTCCGGCTTCTCCGGTTTCTGCATCTGCGGGTTTTGCGGAGGGCGGGGCTTATAGCGCTTTTCCGGACGCTGATTGTATCCGAGCAAATATCGGCGCGGGTTTTCGGAAAGGTCGATAAATTCGTCGGTGGCTTCTTTGAGCCGTGCCGACGTAGATTGGCCAAACGACGCGACTTCCACCTGGCAGCCTTCATTCATCTGGAGATATTCGACAAGCGGCACGAAGTCGCCGTCCCCTGTTACAAGAATAATGGTATCGAGTTTCGGCGCCATCTTGATAGCGTCTACTGCAAGACCCACATCCCAGTCGGCTTTTTTGGCACCGCCGGAGAAAATCTGGAGATCCTTGGTTTTGACTTCGATTCCCATTTTGCCGAGCGCTTCGAAAAAGGCTTTCTCATCCCCTGCTTCGGTTGTGATAACGTAAGCCAAGGCGCGGATCAGCACCCGGCCGGCGAGGATTTCCTTGACGACTTGTCCGAAGTGGACGCGCGCGCCGTACAGGTTCTTTGCGCTATGATAGAGGTTCTGCGCATCGATGAAAATACCGACGCGCTGTTCTTTGTGTTTGATAACTGACATAAAATAAAACTAGCGATAAACGTATAAAAATAAAAGCGTGACTCAATGGCCACGCTTCCATTATATTATGATTTCTTCTTTAAGTTAAGCTTTTTGACGAGAGCGTTGTAGCGCTTGGTGTCTTTCTTCATAAGGTAATTGAGGTGGCTCTGTCGGTCGGCTACCATCTGGAGCAGTCCGCGGCGTGAATGGCGGTCTTTTGCGTGCTTTTTCAGGTGGTCGGTCAATTCTTCGATTTTCTTGCTTAGGAGGGAGACCTGGACCTCAGGTGAGCCGGTATCGCCTTCGTGCAGGGCAATGCTTTTGATGACTTTTTGCTTTTTGGTCTTGGTTAACATGGTACGGAGATAATAGCATAAATAGGAAAAACGTGCAAGTGGGGGCTAGGTAGGGCCGTGACTGCTCATTCTGGCTCAGCCAAAGAGTTTCGAGTGGCTGCCGAGATCAATAAGGATGAGTGAAAGGATTTCTTGTTCAATTTTGTAAACTAAGAGCAAATCTGGCTTAATATGGCATTCTCTAATTCCCATTTTTTAAAATGTCATCGTGCATTTCTTTAGCAGATCTATATGCTTTAGCTTTTCCTGAGGCAATTTCCTTCCGAGTTTGTTCGAGGGTATCAAGAAGTTTTTGCCGCTTCCACGCTCGGAAAGCATCGCGGAAGAATTCGCTTTTTGAGCCGTAGTTCCCTTCCTTTACGGCTTCTTCAACTTCTTTATTGAGTTGCTCAGGTACGGATATATTGATAATAGTTCTCATGATAATGTAATTATAATTGTAATACTTTATGTTACATTGTATTACATACGTTTTTAATGTCAAATCATTGCAATAAAAAACCCTCCGACAACAAGTCGAAGGGTAGAAGCGCGTTCTTTGAGTGTGTTTGGGTATGCTGCAAGGGTTTTAGAGCTCGATGACTTGGTAGTCATGGAGTGCGGAAACGAAGTCCTGACCCGGGCTCATGATGCCTTCGGTTCCGCCGGTGATACGTCGGATGAGATGCTCGACTCCTTCTTGAACGATGGCTTCGATGTCGTCATCCGTCGAGTCGGGGTCGTGGTGCGTAAGTCCGAGCTTCTTCGCACCAACTGCCAAGGCCACTTCAACGCAGTAGTCTGCGGTGGCATGGCCGTACCCGGCAGTTTTCTCCCGGTATGTCTTCAGTTTGTACTGACAGTCCATGACCAGGAGATCAGCCTCCTTGAGGTGGGTACGGAGACTTGCCGGCAAAGCGCTGGTGTTTTCGTGGTCCGTGAGAAACACGAATACCTTGCCCGTCGGCCGCTCCTCGAAACGGTAGCAGATGGTGGATTCGGGATGGTAGGTTTTCATCATCCGGATGACGAGGCATTCCTGGACGGCGAACTTATCATTCCTGAACGTCAACATCTTACCGTTAGTTTCCGCCCTCTGAAGGTCGGATGCGGAGAAACATTTCATCCCGCCAGTGGGATGTACCACTAGGACTTCGGAACTGGTGTTGCCGAGATCCCGGAACGAGATATGGCTTGCCACCTGCCGATGTTTGAAGTCTATCGGAAAGAATGGTGACTGCATGAGGGTTTCGAAAACCTTCCTGCCGCCATATCCGTGTTCGACCGGTCCCCAGACGGTGTTCTTGACTGCCTCGTAGTACGTCGTGCCGGCAAGCAAGAAACCTTGGGTGTGGTCGTGGTGCCAGTGCGTGAAGATGATGTGGAGGTCCGTCACCTTCTCTTTGATCAGGGTGCCGGCAAGTGGCTTGAACCCTGAGCCGGCATCGATTACGAGTGCTGAACCTTTCGGCAGGCACTCGCTTTCGAACCGGACGCATGTGGTGTTTCCACCGAATTTGACCCGTTTGGGGTTGGAGACGGGAATGCTCCCGCCTGTACCCATGAACGAAATCTTCATAGAACCGATCCTTTCTTTGTAGCAGAACACAACTCAAAGGTCTTCTGACGAAGAAAATACTATAAAAAATGGTTTTTGTCCAGTAATTTAAAATACGGTGCGCGACCTATGATAAAATATACCTAATATGCAACTTCCCGAGCTCAAACAGCAGTTTCTCGAATATATTGAGATCGAAAAAGGCCGGGCAGCCAAGACTGTTGAGAATTATGACCACTATTTAACCAAGTTTTTTGCATTCGGCAAAATAAAGGAGCCTGCGCAGATAACAGAAGAGATGGTCCGTGAATTCCGCTTGGCGCTAAACAGGCAGTCGGCAGGCAACAACAGGGCGACCGGAGCCACGCTCAAAAAAAGGACGCAGAATTATTATCTGATAGCTTTGCGTGCTTTTTTGAAATTCCTGGCAAAAAGGAAAATCCCTTCCCTTGCGCCGGACCAGATCGAGCTTGCGAAAGTCGGCGAGCGCTCTATAGATATCATTTCATCGACAGAGCTCAAACGGCTGCTCGACGCGCCAAATCAGGAGAAAGATCCGGAGCGCAAAGCCCGCGGCAAAGCCATTTTGGAACTATTATTTTCGACCGGTTTGCGGGTGTCCGAGCTTTGCTCTTTGACGCGCGATATCGATTTTACCGCCGACGAATTCCCTATCCGCGGCAAAGGCGACAAAGTCCGGGTGGTGTTTCTCTCGGATGATGCCAAAAAATGCATCAAGGAATATTTGGCATTGCGGAAAGACATGCAGGAAGCGCTTTTCGTGCGGGCGCAAAATGACAGGGAAAGAGGCAGCGAAGATGGTTTGACCCGCAGATCCATAGAAAGAATCGTCAAACGCTACGCGACCATCGCAGGTATTTCCAAAAAAGTTACGCCCCACGTGATCCGCCATGTTTTCGCTACCGACCTGCTCTCAAACGGTGCCGACCTGCGCTCGGTCCAGGCGCTTCTCGGCCATGCCCATATTGCCACTACCCAGATCTACACTCATGTTACCGACAAGCATTTGAAAGATATCCACAAGAAATTCCATTCAAAGGGCGGAGAGTAGTGTTGATTATTTTATTGTTAGCAGTATAGTATGCTCCAGTAAAAAGTCGTCTGTTCTTGCAAAGGAGCGCTCATGATGGGTTTTCTGACATCTCCCGCGGCGATTCTGACGGTTTTCGTTCTTGGGCCGGCCGGTGTCTGGTGCCGGTCGCGCGTCAAACTTCAGGAAGAAATCTGGAAGTTGCTTCCCGCCGACTGCGCTACGTTTATTTCCTGTACTGACTTGTGCGCAGGACTGCTGAAAGAAACCGGCCGTGTGGTTGCGGAAAAGGATGTATTGCGTGCACTCAGGAAGATGAAAAAGAGCAAGCGCTTCCCAACCAAGTCGGGGTTTCGGGATGAGACCTGCTGGCGGCGATCAAAACGGTCTATTCAGCCAAGGTTAAGGAGATAGTACAAAAGAGAGAATGATAAAAGCCGGTTCTGTGAACACAGTATCGGCTTTTTTTATTGCTTTGATATATCTTTTATCTTTCTTTTATTTTTTCTTCAGCAAGCTTCAGTATGCTTACTCAATGAAAAACAAAATAGTAAGCAGTGTGCTGTTGGCAGTGTTATTCGTTTCTTTCTTTCCTAATATTTTACAAGCCGCGACGTTTAGTACGTTCAAAGCCAAGCCGCCGATCCATGTCCATGGTGTTGCGCTTCTTTCGCCTCAAGGCTTCAGTCCTGAGCAGATAAAAGCTATTTATAAGCTGCCAAGTTCCGGCGGCTCGGGCACCGTGGCTATTATCGGCGCGTATAATGCGAAAACAATAGAAAATGATCTAGGTGTTTTCAGCC
>JARIGY010000094.1 GCA_029288535.1 Candidatus Tayloriibacteriota bacterium
ATGCAAATCCGACCCTGACAACTGCCGCCGACTTCCGTGCCCTCGAAACTGCAGGCTACACAGAAAACCTCAACGGCAATATGACCAACGCTTATGGCGAACTCTTCAACGCACAAACGTTTGCCTCAAGCACGGCCGCGACAATAACGAATGCGTACCAGCACGCAATCACCGGCGCACCGATCGCCTCGACGAACGTGACAATTTCAACCTCGACCGCTCTTTATATAGCAGGCGGGGCGGTGAACGGCGGCGGCAGTGTTTCCAAAGCTTACGGTCTCCAGGTTTTCGCTCCAACCGGTGCGACAAACAACTATGCCGCGAGCTTCATGAATGGTAACGTAGGTATCGGCACAAGTACTCCTTGGGCTCAGCTTTCGGTCAATCCGAACGGAATTGGTACTGGTCCTGAGTTTACGATCGGATCTTCAACCGCGACAAACTTTGTGGTGACAAATGCTGGGTTGGTCGGCATCGGCACCTCATCACCATACGCCATGCTCTCTGTTGCTGGCCTCGGCGTGTTCAACAATATTTTCTCCACTTCGACGACCGCAACCTCGACATTCTCCGGCGGGCTCAACGTCGGCACTAATGCTTTGAACGTCGTCCAAAGCAACAACTATGTCGGTATCGGCACGGCCAATCCGCGCCGACAGCTCGATGTCTTGGATGCTTCGAACCCTCAGCTGCGATTGAGCCAGAGCGACAACTCCATCTACACCGAATTCACCGTCGCGCCTTCGACCGGCGACCTGACGATAAGCGTCAATCCGAACACTACGGCCAAGAACGTGTTCTTCAATCAGCCTGGCGGCACGACCGGCGCCAACCTCTGGGTCTGCCAAGGCACTTCATGTCCGACCAATTACCTCAACCTCGTCAACGGAGGCAACGTCGTCACCCAGAACTCATATTATTTCGGCAACGGCATGAGAATGACCAATGTCGACGCTTCGACCACCGCCGTCTACGACACGACCAACACTGCGATCATGCAGTTTGACGAGGCGCCATAACCCACATGCTGCACGAACTCAAAACGCTATTCCGGGGCATACTCATGTGGATGTTGGTCCTGCTTCTGCTCGCGATCTTTTTCCTGGCCTGGCCGGTACACAACTCTTTTGCCATCCAGGTTTTTAAAATGATGAAGCATGATCTCATACCCGCCAACGTCAACGTTATCGTCACCAACCCGTTCAGCGCATTCCTGATCGAGATCAAGATCTCGCTGCTCCTGAGTTTCATATGCACGCTGCCTTTTTTTCTTGTCAGCGTGTTGCGCTATCTTTCGTCGGCCCTGACCGCCAGAGAGGCGAGGGCGCTCTATAAAGTGGCGATCCCTTCGAGCTTTTTATTCGCCGCCGGCTGCGTTTTCGCGTACCTTTACGTCATTCCGCTCAGTATTCGGGCTCTGTATCTTTACGCTGTCAATCTCAATATCGGTGCTTTCTACGATCTTGATAGATTCATGTCCATGACTTTTGCGTTCATGATAATCATCGGCGTGCTTTTCCTGCTGCCGATTTTCATGATCCTTGCGACCTATTTCGGCGTCGTTCCGGCCGACTTCTGGCAGAAAAAGTGGCGCCACGCGCTTTTCGCTATTTTGCTCTTCGGCGCGCTCACCACTTCAGACGGCAGCGGCATAACCATGCTGATATTGTCCGTGCCTATTTTCAGCCTCTATCTTGCCGGCATCGTCTTCTGCAGGATCTACAGGCCGAAAACAGGCTAGCCTGGCGGGGTTTTGCCCCTTTCGCTATTTGCCGAGATGCTCTATACTTAAGAGGATCGCTTATTCATATACATAACCATTATCACCATGTTTGGATTGGAAACACCGGAAATCATTCTCATCATTCTCGCTTTCTGGATTTTATTCTTCGGCGGAAGCAAGATATCCGAATTTGCCAAAGGTCTTGGACGGTTCTCCGGTGAATTCAAAAAAGGCAAGATGGAGATTGAAAAGGAGCTCAATTTAAAGGGCGACGACGAACAAAAAGAGACCAAAACCAAGGATAAAAATGCCTAAGGAAAAGGAAGTAAAACATCATCGAAGGACGTTGCTCAAATTTGCTCTTTTTGGTGGTGGCGCACTTATTTTTGGCAAGCTCTTTGGTTCTATTACAAACCTTTTTACCGATAAGGTAATAAAACAGGTTGATTTCAACAATTTTAAATTTACCGAAACGACAAAAAGTCTGACTATTTTTGATAAAGGCGGCGAGCCGCTGCTCATTGTCGACAAGGAAGGCGTTTCCGACTGATGAACGAACATTTTTCCCGGGCTGAAGAACACCGCGCTCGCGGCATCAGGCTCACCGAAGCGGGGCTTTTCAATGAGGCGATCGCCGAATTCAAGCAGGCTATCGCGCTTCATCCCGACTGTCTTGAGGCGTACAGCGACCTCGGCAAAGCCTACAATGAAGCCGGCAGTTTCGACTTGGCTTTGGAAGCCTGCTTCAAGCTTTTGGAACGGGCTCCGGCCTTGCTCGCGCCGATCCAGAATATCGCCAAAACGTATGGCGAAATGGGCCGGCTCAATGAAGCTTTGAGTTATTATTACAAGCTTCTGGAGCGCGACCCGGATCGCAGCTCGGCCCGAAGCGACCTTCTGCTTACATTAAATTACACTTCGGCTTCGCGTGAAATGATTTTCTTTGAGCACGCGAAATTCAGCCGCTTCGATGCGTTCTCCGAAGATCAGTATCGGGATTTTAAGCCGAATAAAAAAACAAAAATCACTATCGGTTATGTCTCGGCCGATTTCCGCGATCATCCGGTCGCGTATCTTATCGCTCCTATCCTGAAGCATCACGACCGGAGCCGATTTGATATTGTCCTCTACAACAATGGAAATATAAGCGATGCGGAGACTGAAAAATTTAAAAAGTTGGCTGACATCTGGCGCGATACGGAAGCTCTGTCCGACACCGACCTCATCCGGCTCATCAAAGCCGACGGTATCGATATTCTCGTCGATCTTTCTGGCCACACCGGCGGCAACCGGCTCTCGGTTTTTGCAAGAAAGCCCGCGCCGCTTCAAGTCAGCTGGATCGGCTACATGAATACCGCCGGTCTCAAGGCTATCGACTATCGCATTACCGACCTCAGCCTGGCGCCGGAAGGAGCCGAAGCATATTACCTCGAAAAACTCTGGCGGGTGAGAGACTCGTTTACGTTTGATCATTCATTTTACGATCTGCCGCCGCCGCTTGCTTTGCCGGCCAGGAAAAACGGCTTCGTGACCTTCGCTTCCATGAATAATTATAAGAAGGTCAGCGACCGTCTGATCGACGTTTGGGTGCGGATTTTGAAAGAAGTGCCAAATGCCCGGCTTGTCGTTTCGGCCAAAGGCGATGAGCGTTTCCAGGCCTCGATCCGCGAGCGTTTTACTTCCCGCGGCATTGCTCCAGCACGCATCGACATCGTCGGCCTCAAGCCGCATCGGGAATATATCGCATTGTTCGACACAGTCGATATCGCTCTCGATACGTTTCCATTTTCCGGTCTGCTCACGATCTACCATGGCCTGTGGTCGGGAGTGCCGTCAGTCGTCCTTGAAGGCGCTGCGGAATATGGCCGCAATGCCGCAACGCTCATGAAAAAAGTCAATTTGCCCGAATTTATTGCCACATCCGAAGACGAATACGTTGCCATCGCTGTGCGCTATGCCAATGATCTCGAATCGCTCGAGCGCATTCGGCCGGACATGCGCAAGCGTTTTGACCCTAGTGAAGCGGCTCTTGTGACCAAAGACATCGAACAGGCATATCTCGGCATGCTTTCAGAAAAATTTCCCGGTTAAATACTGCGTTATGCCCTTGTTTGGAAGACTTGAAATGATATACTGATAGCAATGACCATAAAGGTTTCGCGAACGAGAATCGATTTCGGTACGATCGGCATGAAGAATTATGCCGAAAGCGTCAATGCCCTTGGCAGTGTGAGCGGCGCGACGACCATCGATTATTCTTTGGGCAGTGTCGTTACTGCCACAGCAACAGGCGCCATCACCTGGACAGTCACCAACCCGGCAGCCAGCGGCAAGGCCTCAAGCTTTACCTTGATTTTAACCAACGGCGGTTCTGCCGTGCAGACCTGGATGGCCGGCACCAAATGGCCAAGCGCCACCGCGCCGACCTTGACCGCGGCCGGTGTCGATGTCCTGAGCTTTTTTACGACGGACGGCGGCAGTACCTGGCGCGGCGCTCTCGCCATGCTCGACAGCCGCTAATGCTCCCGTAGTTTATTTTCATATACAGCATGGCGACCCTGACTGATATTTTAAAGATTGCCGGCACGCTCGAAAATGCCGAAGCGATGGCACGGGACATGGCCGGGAAAGACGAACAGTTTCTCCTGGATCTTCAGCTTATCCTGAGTGCGCGCGGCAAGATAGAAGAATCAAAAAAACTCATTGATTTTTTGAGCGAGCGGTTGCCGGATGACAATCGCATCGCTTTCAACCGCGGCTGGCATGTTTTGAATGAAGGGGATTTGCAAGGCGGCTTGGCGCTGCTTGACCGCGGCCGATTTGAGAACGTGTTCGGTTCGCCGGCGCTTCCCGGAAAGCTGGTGTGGGATTTTAACGATACCGAAGCAAAAGGAAAAACTATTCTCCTGCGGGGCGAAGGCGGCTTGGGCGATGAAATAGCGAATGTCAGATTCGCCGAAGCTATCGCCAAGCGTGGAAACACTGTGCTCGTTTCCTGCCAGCCCAGCCTTCAAAGTCTTTTTTCGAGAGTGCCGGGCGTTTCAAAAGCGGTTGCTCATGCTGATCTCAAGCCGGAAATGTACGATGCGTGGGTGCCGGCTATGAGCGCGGCCCGTTTTACAAAGCATACGTACGAAACCCTGCCGGGCCAGGCATTCATCAAGCCGCAGCAGGCGATGATAGAAAAATGGCAGAAGATCATTCCTAAGCACAAAGGCGTGCTCCGAGTCGGCATCCGCTGGTCGGGTAACCCGCAATTTGAACATGAACAGTTCAGGCGTTTTCCTGTCGAGCCGCTTCTTGCTCTAGCAAAAATTCCGGGCATTAAGCTATATAGTCTGCAACGCGACCACGACCTCCGCACGCTGCCGCCCGAGATTCAGGATTTGAGCCGGGAGATCGCTACCTGGGAAGACACCGCCGGAGCGATTGCCAATCTTGATCTTGTTATTTCTTCATGCACGAGCATTGCCCATCTTGCCGGAGCGATGGGCAAGGAGACGTGGGTGCTGGTGCCGATCATGCCGTACTATATCTGGGCTATGCCTGGAGACAAAAGCCCGTGGTATGAGAGCGTCACGATATTTCGCCAGGAAGTAGAGAACGATTGGCACGCGCCGCTTGCCGCAGTTGCCGCCGCTTTGCGCAAAAAGGCCGGGCAGGATACTATTACTTTATCAAAACCAATGAATCATTCTGAACCGCGTAAGAAAACTTTGCATCTGATGGCCGGCCTGCCTCGCTCGGGCAGCACCATGCTCATCAGTCTTCTGGCTCAAAACCCCGAGATTTTCGGCGCGCCGGTTTCCGGGCTCTGCGGCATCGTGAGCGGCGTCAACGCAAATTGGGACAAGATTGAATTCCATAAGGAAGTTCCCAATGAGCGGGCAAAGATCAACATCCTGCGCGCTATTCTGGATTCGTATCACCAGACTGCCGATCGGCCGATTATCATGGATAAAGAGCGGCATTGGGTGCGGCAGATCGCGCTTCTTGAAAAAGTCCTCGAGCGGCCGGTCAAGATCATCGTGCCTGTCCGGCCGGTCGTAGAGATCCTGACTTCGTTTGAGCAGCTCCGCCAGAAAAATCCGCTTACCTTTACCGTCGTAGACGAGCAACTAGCCGAGCGTTCGACCTTGGCGAACCGATGTGAATATTTTATGAATGAAGCCGGCCCGGTCGGCACTTGCTACAACTATATCCGCGACGCGGTCATTTCCGGTTTCCACGACCGGCTGCTTTTCATCGACTACAATAAATTCGTCCGAAACCCGAAGCGCGACCTCGACCGGATATACGCATTTCTCGGCCTGCCGAGCTTCGAGCATCGCTTTGAAAATATTCCCCAGCTCGTGGAAAGCGACGACAGCGTGTGGCGCTACCCTGGTTTGCATAAAGTCCGGCCGGCACTCAAAAGAATATCAGCCGACCCGCTCACTGTGCTCGGTCCGGAGCTTGTAGCCCGCTACACCCGCGTCGAACCTTGGGAGCAGTGGACCTAAATGACCGAAGCCGATTCCATACAAAAAATTGCAGAGCTTTTTGCTGCCGGCGATGTTGTCGCTTTGGACGCTCTTGGCAGCGCGCTTTTTCAGGCGGGGTTATTTGACAGTGCGGCAGAGGCCGCTTTCCGGCTCATGGAAATATCGCCCGATCCGGACAAAGCCGAAATGAATGCCGGCCTGGCTCTCAAAGAGGCAGGCAGGATTCCCGAAGCGAGAAAAACCTTTGAACATCTGGTCGCGCGCAATCCCGATTTTATCGACGGCTGGATCGAGTATGGCAGTGCGAGCTGCCTCATGGGCCGCTTCGATGAAGCTCTGGAAAAATTGCTTCGGGTCAGGGATCGGCTGCCGGTTCACGATCATCACCGCGACATGATCGACCAGATCGTAAGCGTTATCTGGATCCGGAAAGGCGATTTCAAGAAAGGCATGCGCGAATTGCAAAAGGGCAGGCGGCTTCGGAGCTGGGGTTCGTATTCGGTCGATTGGGGCAAGCCTCAGCTTAGTGCTTCATCCGATATTGCCGGCAAAACTATTTTGCTGTGCGGCGAAGGCGGAGCAGGCGACCAGATCGTAGATGCTCGCTTCGGCCAGGTCATCCAAAGTCTTGGCGGCCGGACTGTGCTTGCCGCTGCGCCGGAACTCGTTTCGCTTTTCAGCCTGACGCCGGGCATCAGCCGTGTCGTCGAAGAAAAAAACATCCTGTCCGAACATATTCCTTTCGACTATTGGCTCGCCGCGAGCGACAGTGTGATCTTCTTCGGCCTTGAGCCGAGCGGGATTCCGAATACGCCGTACATTTTCCCCAAGCGCGAATATATCGAAAAGTGGCGGGGGATCATACGTTCGCCTGCCAAACTGAAAATCGGCATCAAGTGGAAAGGCGATGCGAGCCACGAGAAAACCCATTTCCGGGCCATTCCTTTTTCTTTTTTTGAATCTTTGAGCGCCATTCCCGGCGTCGAGCTTTACTCCCTTCAAAAAGGCTCCGGCGAAGAAGAGCTGCAAGCCGGTTCTCCGGTCATAAATCTTTCGCCGATGCTCGAAACCTGGGACGACACTGCCGCCGCGATCTATCATCTCGACCTGGTGATTTCCTCATGCTCGGGCGTGCCGCATCTCTCGGCCGCCATCGGCAAGAAAACCTGGATCATCGTGCCGCTCAATAGCTTTCATGTCTGGGCGTTGCCGGGGGACACGACGCCGTGGTACCCTTCCGTCCGGCTGTTCCGCCAGCAGACATTCGGCTCATGGCAGGAGCCGATGGCTGCTATCGAAGCCGCTCTGCGGGCATATGCAAAAACCCTATAACATTCATGAAGCCAAAGCAGTATGACATCATCCTTCGGACATGCTCCCGCGCAAACGTCCATTCTGGAGAGCGGGTTTTCAAAGGCACGAAGACCGAGCTCATTATTTTCTGCCTCCGGTCGCTTGTCCGGTCTATGAACCTGGCCGAGGCCGACCTTCGCCTGACAATTTTTGACGATCATTCGAGCGCCGAATGTTTGGAAAGCATGAAAGAATCGCTCAAAGAAAGCCGATATCCAAGCGAGATCAAGCATCTTGAAGCTTCCGGCAATGACTCATCGCTTCTGGCCTGCTATGAATACGCCCGCGACTTCGGCCGGGAAATACTCTATTTTGTTGAAGATGATTATGTGCACATTCCTTCGGCTATTTCCGAGATGATCGAGGCGCATGAGCTGTTTACGAAAAATCTTTCCGGCGGGGAAGTCGGCTTGTTTCCGGTCGACTATCCCGACCGATACACTCCAAGCGGCATAGCTCCAGCCAGGATCGTCCTCAGCCCGTGCCGCCATTGGCGCACCGTTTCCCATTCGACCTTCACCTTTCTCATTTCCCGCCAGGCGCTCCTCACTCATTGGCAATATTTTGAAAAAGTCCGCGAACATGCAAGCGATTTTGTCTCGGAAGACAGTTCAGTCAACCTTCTCTGGCAGCACGGCGTCCAGCTTTTTTCACCCATCCCTTCGCTCGCCGTCCATCTTCAATTCCCCGAAAACCTGCCGCCGTTCACAGACTGGCAGAGCCGGCTAAAATCGTGAAAATACATGTTTTTAAGCACTTTTTCACGATTATATTGACAAAAACGTGAAAATGACGCGACTACCATTATGGAAGAAATAGTAGGCAAGGCGCTAACCCGTCAGACCATCGAAGCTTTTTTAGAAAAAGGTGTTTGGAAGATCGGAGAGATGAAATAAGGGTTGTGATATACTCGTGAAATATGGCCAAAGATAATGTTTCTAAAATGAGGAGGGAGAATTAAAAGGAAAGTTCAACTTGTAAGAATTTCTTACAAGTTCAAAATGAGGGCGGTAGAGATGCAGTACAGATATAAAATTCTCGATGGCAAGGGACGCATTTCTAAATCCGATGCAGATGCAAAGGCAATTTCTGAATATAAAGAATTCAACAAGCACCAGAAAATCGAGTCGGATTTCGATAAGGAAGTGAAAAAGATACTTGAAGGCAATAAGCCTGAATAGGCTATTGCTATCATTCAGACTTGGTAATCTTGTTCGGAATCAATTGTTGCTGTTGAACAATAAATGGTTTAAGATCATCAGCTGTAAGTGTACGCTGAATGTCTGTTTTCGGTATCATTGAAAGCAGTGGTCTCGTAGGACTATCGGGATATTTAGGATCAGCTATTGAAAAGCCAACATACTCTATCTTCTTTTTAAATCTATTTCGTACCCAATCAATCGCGGGAATAAGGTCGCCATCAGAGCTTACTACTATTGCCGTATCATATTTATTGTCAATCGCCCCTACGATCAAATCTGTAGCGAGTTTTACATCGATACCTTTTTCTCGCAGCCTTTCAATTTTAATAGATTTGATACCTAACCCAAGTAGCTTTTTATAGTCTTGAACTCGCGGATCTATCGTTATTTCTTCCATCCTGGTTCGTAGCTTGCTCGTCTTTATTTCCCATTTGGAGCTTTTTAATTTAGCGAAGAGCGAAGTCTGAAGAGCCATTGCTTTTTTACTTCTTTCGTCACCCTCTTTTTCTCGCACAGTGCCAACATAGTAACGTTTACCCATCTCTGAGATAGTCCTTTTTTCACCCGCAAGAAATTGAGCAAACTTATCAAAATCAAACTCTTTCTCGCTTAAGCCGAGCTTTTTCAGGGCTAAATGATAAAAATTACCGCCATCAATATGTATACAAATTCTCTCCATAACAGACAGTATACATCCCAAAACAAAAACCTGCACACAGCTTGTGGCTGGCGCAGGTGACTTTCACTCCTATCTTACTCTATATAGACTCTAAAAGTCAAGAAATCTTACTCCTTCTCCACTTTCCCCCTCATTGCTCCTCACTGCCTGCAAATGCTATAATTCCTTATAACTTATGTTCGGCATTTCTGCAAAAATGAGAGCTATCGCTAAACAAGTCGCTGCTGGTTTGGCGAGAGGTCTTTATGCGTGGGGAGCCGATGGTAATGGCCAGCTCGGGAATAATAGTACGAACATTCAACCTATTGTAACACATATAGGTACTCTATCTACCTGGGCGAGCGTTTCAGGTGGAAGAGCTCATTCCGTAGCCCGAAAAACCGATGGCACTATCTGGGCATGGGGATCTAATGGTTTTGGTGCGCTTGGTGACGGGACTCAAGTTGACAAATCCAGTCCAATCCCTGTCTCTTATACACATCTGACGCTGCCGACGACGAGGTCGGAGTGTAGATCTCG
>JARIGY010000099.1 GCA_029288535.1 Candidatus Tayloriibacteriota bacterium
CGTTCATACGAAACGCAAAAATGCCCGACCAATCGTTACCATCAGAGCCGATTTTAAGCTCATTCATGACACCCAACCTTCTTTTTGGAAACGGGAAAAAGAGACGAGCAGGCGGCCACAAAGGTACCTGTACTCTGTTTATAATTATAGCATGTTTCTAATGCTGAGTCAATACATTTTTCACGAAGCTCTGTCTGTGTATTTTAGCTATTCCATGCTTTTTAATGAGTGTCCTGTGGAGTAGCGTCCCGTAGCCTTTATGCACTTCAAAGCCGTAATGCGGGTATTTCTTGGCCATCTTTTGCATACATGAATCCCTCGTCACTTTCGCGCAGATAGAAGCCAGACTGATCTCGAAATGCTTTTCGTCGCCTTTGATGATCGTTTTTTGAAATAAGAATTCAGGCGGAGCTTTGAGCGAGCCGTCGAGCAGGATTTCAACCTCACCCTGCTTCATCACTTTTTTCAAACACTCGGCAATTCCCTTTTTGATGGCATACGAAATGCCTTTGCTGTCTATTATCGTATTGCTGACAAGAGCCACGTGAAAATCCAATTCCCCTGCTTCTTTCCAATCTTTTATTTTGCGGAACCACTCTTCCCTTTTTCCTTCGCTCAGCTTTTTCGAATCCTTATTTTTGATTTCCCTCAAAGCTTTCTTGTGTTCCTTGTTCGTATGAAAATCTTTTCCGACTATCACCGCCCCAACCGCCACCGGCCCGGCCAACGGCCCGCGGCCGGCTTCATCGATGCCGATGGTGTATAAACGCTTAGCATTTTTCATTACAATGAAGTATACCTAAAATCTGTTATAATCTCGATATATTATGCCGAAATTTACTCACCTCCACGTCCATAGCCACTATTCCCTGCTCAACGCCCTGCCGCAGATACCGCCTCTGGTAAAGCGCGCAAAAGAGATGGGTTTCAAGGCTCTGGCGCTTACCGACAACGGCAACCTGTACGGCGCGGTGGAGTTCTACAAAGAGTGCCTGAAAAAAGAAATCAAGCCGATCATCGGCGTGGATTTTTATGTGGCAAACAGAACCCGTTTCGACAAAGTCTCGGGCATCGACAACAAGCGCTCGCGGCTGGTATTGCTCGCAAAAAGCGAACTCGGTTACAAGAATCTGATCAAGCTTGTTACCGATTCTTTTCTCGAGGGATTCTATTACAAGCCGAGACTGGACCGCGAACTTATCCAGAAATACAAAGAGGATTTCGTCTGCATCATGCCTTCATTTAGCGGCGACGTTTCCAAAGCGTTAAAAACAAAAGATTACGAAGCGGCCGAGGAAGCCATCGCTTTCTATAAGAAAGTCTACGGCGAAGACAACTTTTTCCTGGAAATCACCCATCATCCGGAGATCCTGAATCATGAGGAACTGATGGACGAAATAAAAAAGATAGCCGAAAAAACCAAGACGCAACTCGTGGCGGCGCATGACGTATATTATCTGGACCCTGAAGACCACAAAGCCCGCGAAACATTGATGTCGATCCAGAACGGCGGAGGCGGCGGTGGCGACTCGACCGAACGCAACTTTGACGACAGCGAAGAGGATTTTTCTTTTATTTCGCAGGAGAAAGCCGAGGCGTACTTTCATGACATTCCTGAAGCGCTTGAAAATACTCAAAAAATAGTCGAGATGTGCAACCCTAAAATAGAGATCGGCAAATGGTTCTTCCCGGACATCGCTTCGCCCGAAGGGAAAACGCATGACGATATCCTGAAAGAGCTCGCCTATGCCGGCATTGCAAAACGGAAGCTCGAGCAGACGCCGGAACTTATCACCCGCCTTGAGTACGAATTGAAAGTCATCAAGGATAAGGGCTATGCCAAGTATTTCCGCGTAGTGTCGGACCTTTTGCATTTTGCCCATGAGCACAAAATCCTCACCACGATCCGAGGCTCGGTCGCCGGCTCTCTCGTCACTTACCTTACCGAGATCACGAACGTGAACCCGTTGGAATACAAGCTGCCGTTCGAGCGCTTCCTGAACCCCGAGCGCCCGAAGGCGCCGGACATCGACATGGATATGGCCGACAACCGCCGCGACGACATGATCCGGTACGCGAAGGAGAAATACGAC
>JARIGY010000103.1 GCA_029288535.1 Candidatus Tayloriibacteriota bacterium
GTTGCAAACCTTATCCGGGAACGCCGCACGCACGAGATCAATACCGTCATCGAAACGGGTTCCCAGCTCGGCATGATCGACATGAACCGTTCATTGGCCGAGCTGGTGCGGGCAGGGGAGATCACCATCGAGAATGCCTACAAATTCTCGCTCAACCCGAAGATCCTGGAGAAGCTGATTTAAAAATACCATATGATTTTCAATTACAAGGCAATCGACAATACCGGCATCGAGCGCGAAGGCACCATCGAGGCGATAAACGTGGATGTCGCCGTCACGTCCCTGCAGCGCCGCGGCCTCATTATTTCCACCATCAAGTCTCCTACGGAAGGCAGTTTCCTGCAGAGCAACATCAGTTTCCTGACCCGCGTCAGCAACAAGGACATCGTCATCCTGTCGCGGCAAATGGCGATTCTTTTCGAAGCGCAGGTTTCGGCCTTGCGCGTGTTCCGGCTCCTCGGCTCGGAAGCCGAGAACCCGATGCTGCGCAAGGCGCTCATCGAAGTCGCCGACGACATCCAGGGCGGCAGCTCGATTTCAAAAGCCCTGGAGAAGCATCCCAAGATCTTTTCAAATTTCTATGTGAACATGGTGCGTTCCGGCGAAGAGTCCGGCAAGCTCGACGAGATATTCAGCTACCTTGCCGACTATCTCGACCGCACCTACGAAGTCACTTCAAAAGCCCGCAACGCGCTCATTTACCCGGCCTTCGTCATCTCGGTTTTCTTCATAGTCATGATAGTCATGTTCACGGTTGTGATCCCGAAAATCAGCGGCATCATCCTCGACAGCGGCCAGCCTGTTCCCGTGTATACCCAGGTTGTCATTTTCATTTCGAATATTTTCATTCACTACAGCATCTACGCGCTTGTCGTCGTTATCATCCTGGCTTTTTTCGTGATCAGGGCGTTGCGGACTGCGAGCGGCAAAATCTGGCTCGACGGCGTGAAAATTTCTTTTCCCTATATCGGCACGCTGTTCCGCAAGCTCTACCTTTCGCGCATCGCAGACAACATGAACACGATGCTCATCTCCGGCATTCCCATGATCAAGGCGCTTGAGATCACCCATTCGCTCGTGGGCAATTCCATATACGAGCAGATTCTCGCCAATGCGGTCGATGCCGTAAAAGGCGGCAGTTCGCTTTCGGACTCGCTCATCCAGCACAAGGAGATTCCTAGCATTATGATCCAGATGATCAAAGTCGGCGAAGAGACCGGCGAGCTCGGAAGCATCCTGAAGACGATGGCGAAATTCTACCAGCGCGAAGTCATCAACGCCGTCGATACGCTCGTCGACCTCATCGAACCTATCATGATCGTTTCCCTCGGTCTCGCCGTCGGCATCCTTCTGGCTTCGGTCCTCATTCCTATTTACGACGTCGCGAATTCGGTTTAATCTTCTCTTCCGCTTCAATCTCTCCGCCTCGGGCATACCAATCTCCCCCAGACTTTGTCCGGCCCCTCTTATAAACAAGAGGGGAAATGCGCTGCTGACAATATTCCACCAGACTCAGACGAAGGGTACCTCTCTTATATTCATAAGAGGGGTCAGCTGAAAGCTGGGGGAGATTGGGATAAGTTATTCACAATCACTTCACATTTAATTTTTAAAAAATAAATTTAAAAACTTCCCGAGGTTATCCACATCCCGCGCTACACTATCCCGGCAGTTGGGATATACTACTTGTATAGGCATATAGCGACAACCGCTTATGCGGTCGGGTCGATTTACATAAAAGTAAAAAAGTTCATTATCAAAATTAACAAATTATAAATGAAGAAAAATAAAGGTTTTACACTTATCGAATTGCTCGTTGTCATCGCCATCATCGGTATCCTTTCTGCGGTCGTCTTGGCATCTCTCAACACAGCCCGAACAAAGGGACAGGTTGCAGCAGCTAAAGCGGATCTGGTCAATATGCGAGTCGAAGCCGCCCTCTTTTACGATAACAACTCACAGAGTTATGGTACTGCAAATGCAGGTTCATGTACTGCTCCGAAAGCCGGAAGTCTCTATGTAGCTGACCAAACACTTGCTGCGCAAATCTCAGGTGCTGGAACCGTTACTACTGCAATGGATTGCGGTAACTCAACCACAGCATGGGCCGTAGCAGCAACTCTTAAGGATGGTACATTCTGGTGTGTTGATAGTACAGGCGCTTCACGCGGTGCAGCTAGTACCACAGGTACTGCATACACTGCCCTTGGTGCAGCAAACCTTACTGCTGCAAAACCAGCAACAAGTCTTGCAACTATCTGTAACTAATAAGGTAGTATAGAATATCTAGTCTTTTCAAAAACCACTCGATCGAGTGGTTTTTGTTTGGTAAAAAAATAAAAAATGCTATACTTTATTTTATGAAAAAATCATCTGGCTTTACGATTTTAGAATTGCTCGTTGTGATCACGATCATCGGCGTTCTCACTGCGATTGTTCTTGCGGCTCTAAGCACTCCAAGAAATAAAAGCAAGGACGCGGCAATAAAAGCGGATTTTGCAAATATCCGTCCTCAATCGACGCTCTATTATGATAACAACACTGGGTACAGTACCGGTGCTACCACGATCGCTGCAAGTGCAGGTACTTCAGCGGCTTGTGCTATTGCGAATACCGTGTTTGCCGACCCGAATATTACTGGACAAATTTCCGGTGCCGATAAAGCCGCGGGCGGCACTGGCGCATCAACGCCGACCAAAGTTGTATGCAGCAATGATCTTGCCACTGCTCCGGCAAAGGTTAGTGTCTGGGCGATCCAAGTACCCCTGGTGAGTGTGACAGGCTACTGGTGTGTTGATAGTACAGGCGCAGCAAGAGCTGAGACGGTAGCGCTTGCTACCACAAACTGCCCATAGCGCAGGACTATTTTCTTTTCACGCTATGTGCATAACGCATGAGCCTCGCCATGCTATACTTACCTCATGAAGAAAAAAGGTTCTCGCGGGTTTACTCTTGTCGAAATGATTGTCGTCATCGCCATCATCGCCATCCTCATGGCTATCGTCCTGGCGAATCTTGAAAAGGCCCGTTCGCAAAATCGCGACAAGGTCCGCATTGCCGATATTTCCAAGATCCAGCTCGACCTGGCGCTCTATCTCAACAAGAACGGCGCGTATCCTATCGGAAGCGACATACGTGTGCTTACCGCAGCGCTTACGCCCGACTACACTTCGACTATTCCGGTCGATCCGCTCAATACGGGGAATTATGTGTACAGCTATGCCGATGACGGTACTGGCGGAAGCTATTGCTTAAGCGCGCTTTTGGAGAATCCAAGTGCCTATATCGACACAACGGTGTATGCGGCTTGCAACAAGAAGCCGTACTCTCTTAAGCTGAGCCAGAACAGTTATATGGTAACCAAATAATATGATATTTCTCGCTACATTTTTTGTTTTCCTGTTCGGCCTCGCCATCGGCAGTTTTCTCAATGTCGTGATCTACCGCTACAACACCGGCAGGGGAGTCGGCGGCCGTTCGGGCTGCATGAATTGCGGCAAGACACTGGAGTGGTACGAGCTTTTCCCGGTTGTGAGCTTTCTGGTGCAGCGGGCCCGATGCCGCAATTGCAGTTCGAAACTTTCCTGGCAGTACCCGGCAGTGGAGTTTCTGACCGCCTGCCTTTTCACAGCTACTTTCTTGAAGTTTTCGGATCAGGCATTGGGTCTTGGCGCATATTTTTCTTTTTTCATCATGCTTGTCTCGTGGTGCCTGCTTGTGGTTATCCTGGTATATGATTTCCGCCACAAGATAATTCCCGACGCATTGGCCTACTCTTTCGCCGCTCTCGGACTCGTGCGGATACTGTTGTTTGTGCCGACTACTCCGGCGTTCATCTTTTACGGCACGCTCCTCGCCGGACCGATCCTTTTCCTGCCGTTCTATCTTCTCTGGTTCGTATCGGACGGCAGGTGGATAGGGCTCGGCGACGGCAAGCTTGCGCTCGGGATCGGCTGGATGCTCGGGCTCGGCTTCGGGATCTCGGCCATCGTCCTGGCATTCTGGATCGGCGCGGCGGCAAGCATCGGGTACATGCTCGCAGCCCGTTTGAAATCGAAAGGGAAAAACCTTACAATGAAGAGCGAGATACCTTTCGCGCCGTACCTTATCCTCGGGTTCACCATCGTCTACTTCCTCTCGATCGATGTCATGGGCGTCTATACTATTTTCCATCTGTGAGAAAAAAACCAACGAAAGGAATGTCAAAAGGCTTCACGCTCGTCGAGCTCATGGTCTCGATTACGATCATGGTCGTCATCCTGGGAGTCGTGCTGTTCAATTCGCGCGGGTTCGATTCGAGCATCGTCCTCACCAATCTTGCGTACGACGTCGGCCTTTCGGTCCGCGAAGCGCAGAGCTACGGCATCAGCGTAAAAGGCTACAACCCAACTCCTAACACTCCATTTGCCTACCCGTACGGCATCCATTTCGACAGTTCGAACCCTACGCAGTATGTTATTTTCGTCGATCTCAACGGGGACGGGGTATATACTGGAAACGAAACAATAAAAACCTACACCATCAAGGGAGCATATAAGATTTCCAACCTGTGCACGTTGAGCGGGACCACGTGCACGAATGCGACCGTACTCGACATTACGTTTCTCCGGCCCAACCCCGATGCGATCATTACGGCCAATGGCATATCTGCGACAAAATATGACGCCGCTCAAATAAGCGTTTCGGCAGCCAGGGTTCCCGGCAGCGTCAAGAATATCACCGTGCGATTGACCGGCCAGATTTCGATACAATGATATGAATAAAATTCTTGTACAAAAAGGGAAGAACGGCTACCTGCTCATCGAGCTCATGGTTTCTCTGGCCATCTTTTCGCTCATCATGACTACGAGTATCGGAGCCATGCTTGCCATCATCGAGGCCAATGCAAAATCCCAAACGGTAAAGTCGGTTATGGACAATGTGAATGTGGCTGTGGAAAATATGTCGCGCACCATCCGCATCGGTACGGATTATCAGTGTATTTCCGACCATAATACATTGATAGTTGATCAAACCACCTGCGGTGCGGGAGCCGCCGGCATTTCTTTTCTGCCCCAGGATTCCGCCGGCCCTTCCGATTACGAAGAGTATTATTTTAATAGTGGCGCGATCTGGCGTTATCGGGCTACGCTTTCAAACGGCAATCCGGTTCAGCTCACTGCGCCGGAAGTAAAGATAGACATAGCGAGGTTTTATCTCAGCGGACTGGATACCAACGACGGCCAGCCGCGCGTCTTCATGGCTATCAATGGTACGGCCGGACCCGACAATACGAATCGCCAAAGCAAATTCGCGCTCCAGACCAGCGTGACTCAGCGCCAGCCGGACAGCAACGAGTTGGCTGTGGGTACTGTTCCGGTTCAGGGTGGCAGTCCGAACTCGGGGCTAGTCCAAGGTGCGACATACTCTCTCGATTTTGATAATGGTGAAAATACCACTTTTACCCTGACAAGTTTCGACGGAACAAATTTTTCCGGCACCGGATCCTTCGATGATATTTCTTTGGCGCAGGATTATTCCATCAGTGGCACGGTAAGCGGATCAACCATGTCGTTTGTTGTTACCTATACAGACGGCAATACGGGCAACCAGCTCTCGACTCCGACAGATCCGAGCGATCCATGCTATACGCAGCAAAATTCCAGCGGGGGACAGCTTTGTCCGGCAAACAACTCAAGCGGTTTTTACCAGGGTACCGTCGATCAAAGCGTTGGAGGATCCGGTAGATTTAATTGGATCATACAACCTAAATAATATGAATTCCCTAACTTCCAAAAATAATACCGGCTTCACCCTTCTCGAAACGCTTGTCGCGATTGCTATCCTGACCGTTGCGCTCGGCGCGGCGTTCGGCGTGGCCCAGAAGTCATTGAAAACATCCAACCTGGCAAAAACCCAGACGGTCGCGGTGTATCTTGCTTCGGAGGGTCTGGAGCTGGTTCGGAATGTGCGCGACAATGTGGCTTTGTATAATAATGCGAATAGCACCCAGATCAATTGGCTTCAGCCGTTCATAGATAAGTGCGGAGGAGCTATCGATGCGTGTGTCTACGACATAGACCCGGGAAGCACCGGCTTGAACGTAACCAATACTGGCGTTTTGAGCGATGCGGCGGCGATAAAGACAAACAATAGTCCGGATTGCGATGCAACCAACGGCTGCCACCTGAAAATAGTCGGCGTGACGGCCGATCAGCCGACCTATTATACGTCGGGTTCAAAGGGGAGCGGCTACTCGCTTTATTCGCGCAAAATCAGAATTACCAGCAACGAGGTTTTGAATAACGGAGTAGAGGAAAAAGAGGCGATCGTTACGGTTACCGTAACGTGGCTCGATCAGACATTCGCGCTCACCGAGAGCTTCCACAACTGGCAGCAGATTTCAGCAAATTAGCAAACTTTCATGCAATTTTATTTTCTTACAAAAAAATCCACTATCCGCAAGCGCATGCCGAACACTAAAAAAGGTTTCGCGCTGCTTCTCGCGGTCCTTGTCGCCGGTGTCGTGCTGTCGATCACGTATCTGATGTTCAGCATCAACCTCAAGCAGCTTTCGCTCGCCACTGCCGGTACCAATTCCCAATATGCCCTATATGCCGCCGACACCGGCATCGAATGCGCGCTTTTCGCGGACAACAAGCTCCAAAATGAATTTGTGACTGTTGGCGACGCAAGCGATGGGGCGGGCGATATAACCGCGACTCAGAGCCCCGGCAATCTTTTTAGTTTTACATGCAACTCCCTTGGTGTTGCGCACGAGACGCTTCTTGCAAATTCAGGTTCTGGTTGGGTAGTGGCGAATGGAATAACGTATAGTAATAATGTTTATGTTACAACATTTGATGTTGGCGGCGGTTCGTCCCCATGCGCGGCTGTTACCGTTTCAAAGTATATTTTAAGAGTCCCAAATGATCCAAACAATCCGAGTGGTCCATATACCGAATACGGCAAAACAAAAATCGAATCCCGGGGCTACAATACCTGCACGCCGACCGACCCTCAGCGCGTCGAGCGCGGTCTTGAAGTCTATTACTAAATCGGGTAGGCTCTAGCTATGAGTGGCACTATTCCAAAAAATATCCGCGACCGGGTGAAGAAGCTGCGCGAGACGATCGAGCGTCACCGCTACCTTTACCATGTCCTCGACAGGCCGGAGATGAGCGAAGCGGCGCTCGATTCGCTCAAGAAAGAGCTTTATGACATTGAGCAGCACTATCCCGAGCTCATCACGCCCGATTCTCCGACTCAGCGCGTGGCCGGCGAGCCTTTGAAGCAGTTTGAAAAAGTCGCGCACAAAGTGCCGCAGTGGTCGTTCAACGATGCGTTTACCGAGCAGGACATAAGGGATTTCGACGGCAGGGTGAAAAAAGTTGTGGGCGCAAGCGATATTTCCTACACCTGCGAACTCAAGATCGACGGGCTCAAAATAGTCCTCGAGTACGAAAAGGGCTACTTGAAAACCGCGGCTACGCGCGGCAACGGCAGCGTAGGCGAAAATGTCACGATGAATGTCCGGACGATCAGCTCCGTGCCGCTTCGATTGAAGCGTGATGTTGATGTTATCGTCGAAGGGGAAATCTGGATGGGTAAAAGCCAGCTCGAAAAAATCAACAAAGAACAGCAGAAAAAAGGCTTGCCTCTTTACGCCAATCCGCGCAATGTCGCCGCCGGTTCCATCCGCCAGCTCGACCCTGGCATAGTCGAGCGGCGCAAGCTCGATACGTTCATTTACGATCTGGCCCAAACCAATGAAAAACTGCCGGCAAGCCAGCATGAGGAACTCGAATACCTGCGCGAACTCGGCTTCAAGGTGAATCCAAATTTTTGCGTCGCAAAAAATATCGGGGAAGTGATCGCGTTCTGGAAAGAATGGGAAAACCCCAAAAAGCGCGACCAGCTCGACTACCAGCTCGACGGCATCGTGGTCAAAGTCGACAGGCGCGAATATCAGGAGAAGCTCGGCTATACCGGCAAGGCGCCGCGCTTCGGCATCGCGTTCAAATTCTCGCCGGAGCAGGCGACAACTACCGTTGAAGACATCAGGCTGCAGGTGGGCAGGACCGGCGTCCTTACTCCCGTTGCGCATCTTCGGCCTGTGCTTGTGGCCGGTTCGACCGTATCTCGGGCAACGCTTCACAATGAAGATGAGATCAAAAGGCTCGATGTGCGGGTTGGCGACACGGTCATCATCCAGAAAGCCGGCGATGTGATCCCGGACATTGTTTCGGTCGTGAAAGAAATGCGGACCGGCAAAGAAAAGCCCTATGCTTTCCCGGAATTTGTGCCGGATTGCGGCGGCGAAGGAAAGATAGAAAGGATTCCCGGCCAGGCGGCATGGCGCTGCGTTGATAAGAATTCCTTCATTCAGCAGAAGCGCAAGCTCTATCACTTTGCCTCCAAAATCGCTTTCGATATCGACGGCCTCGGCCCCAAAATCATCGACGCGCTTCTCGAAGCGAAACTTATTTCCAGCGCTCCCGATGTGTTTACCCTGAAGCGCGGCGACCTGCTCGAGCTGCCGCGCTTCGCCGAGAAGTCGGTCGACAACCTGCTTGCGTCCGTCGAAAAAGCCCGCGACGTGACTCTTGCGCGGTTCATCATTTCGCTTTCCATTCCGCATGTCGGCGAAGAGACCGCGCATCTTCTGGCCGATACTTTCGGCGCGCTCGACGCTATCCAGGCTGCAACATTCGATGAGCTCAATGCCGTAGAGGGCATTGGCGATATCGTAGCGCAGGCTATCGTCGAGTGGTTTAAAGAAAAGAATAATAAAGAATTGCTAAAGAATTTTTTGAAAGAAGTGAAAATTTCTTCCCCTCTTAAATTAAGAGGGGTGGCCGAAGGCCGGGGTGATATTTTCCAAGGTAAAACTTTCGTCTTGACCGGCAGCATGCAAACGATGGACCGCGATGAAGCCAAAGAAAAAATCCGCCTGCTCGGCGGCAGCGTCTCAGGCTCGGTGTCGAAAAATACCGACTATGTCGTGGCAGGGGAAAGCGCCGGCTCAAAGCTCGATAAGGCGCAGGAATTGGGCGTGAAAATTATAACAGAAGAGGAGTTTTTGAAGATGATCAAATAATGCTATAGTAACCCCATGATTTCCAAAGGCATTTCCCGGGACGGCGTAAAAAAATTGGCGGCGCTGGCCAGGATCAAGATAGAACCTGAAGAGGAGGAAAAGCTCGCCAAAGACATGGAGCATATTCTCGCGTACGTAAACGCGATTCAGGAAGTGTCCGGTACTGTAGAATCGCGCGGTTCGGAAAAGGTCGTGAACGCGCTGCGGGAAGACACGCAGCCTCACGAGCCGGGCATCCATACCGAAGCTATCCTGCGCGAAGTTCCGAAGCGCAAAGGCGATTATATCCAAGTCAAAAAAATCCTCTCATAAGCTCACGTTGCCGACATGATCGATCTCAAAACACTCACCATAAAAAAAGCCCACGACCATCTTTCAAAGAAGGATTTTACAGCAAGCGACCTTGCGCATGCTTACGTTAAGGAAATACAAAACAAAAATCCGGATATCAATGCGTACCTGGAAACGTATGCCGACATAGACGCGCAGGCAAAACTGGCGGATCAGAAATTCGAAGCGGGGACGGCCGGCATCCTTACCGGCATTCCGCTGGCGATCAAGGATAATATTCTGATCAAAGGCCGCATCGTTTCTTCGGCTTCGAAAATGCTTCAGCATTACACCGGCACCTACGACGCGACAGTCATTTCAAAATTGAAGGAGCATGCGCCGGTTTTCCTCGGCCGGGCAAACATGGACGAATTCGCTATGGGAGGCTCTACTGAGAATTCTGCATTTGGTGTCACTAAAAATCCTTGGGATACATCTCGAGTTTCAGGTGGTTCATCGGGAGGAAGTGCTGCAGCTGTTGCTGCTGATATGGCGCTCGCGGCACTTGGCTCGGATACGGGCGGTTCGATCCGCCAGCCGGCAAGCTTCTGCGGACTTGTCGGTTTCAAGCCGAGCTATGGCGCAGTTTCGCGCCATGGCCTGATGGCGATGGCTTCATCGCTCGACCAAGTCGGTCCGATCGCCAAAACTGCCGAAGATGCCGAACTGATTTTCAATGCGATCCGCGGCAAAGACAGGATGGATTCTACGACTCTGGAAATAATAAATAATACTACAGAAGCAAAAAAGCATTTCCGCATCGGTGTGCCGTTCAGCTTTATGGACAAAGGCGTCGACGCCGATGTCATGAAGAATTTCACCGACTCGCTTGAAGCGCTCAAAAAACTCGGCCACGAAATAGTCGATATCGAATTGCCGAACATCGACCACGCACTCGCGGTATATTATATCCTGATGCCGGCCGAGGTATCTTCCAACCTGGCGCGTTTCGATGGCGTAAAATACGGCTTGCACAAAGACGGCAAGGACTTGCTCGAAGAATATCTCCTGAGCCGCAAAGAAGGTTTCGGCGATGAAGTCCGCCGCAGGATTATCCTGGGCACATACGTGCTTTCAACCGGGTATTACGACGCGTATTATAACAAAGCGAACATTGTCCGCGCGCTGCTCGTCAGGGATTTTGAAACGGCATTTGAAAATGTTGATTTTGTCGCCACTCCTACCTCGCCGATCCCCGCATTCAAAATCGGAGAAAAGTCCGCCGATCCGCTTGCCATGTACCTCGCCGACATCTTCACCGTATCCGCAAACATCACCAGTTTGCCGGCGATTTCCGTTCCATCGGGATTTGCAAACAGGGAAGGAAAGCTCCTGCCGCTCGGCATCCAGTTTACCGCGCCGTTCAAGCATGACGACACACTGTTCACAATCGGCAAACTATTCGAGCAATCTCGGGTATACTAGTATATATGGCAGAATCAGGAAAGGACGAAAAGCCTGAAGCACCGAAAATCGAGCTCCTCAGCGAGCTTGCGGTTATCGCTATTGTTTTCTATTTCATCGCCCGGCTATTCGGCTTTTTCAATTTTGGAGCATCTGCCGGGGCGGGGAGTTCGGGTTCGGGAGGTTTCTCCTTCCAATCGTTTTTAAACAGCAGCGGCATCGCCGGCATCTTCAGCGCCCTCACGTCGACCTACGTATTTTTTGCCAGCATTCTCGCGACGCTTTTCATTATGGGTATCGTCTATTCGCTGCTTCGGCTGGCTGTACTTGAAAAAACTTGGAAGGATATGCTGAACCCTCCGTCTTCAGGGGAAGCGGCGGAGAAACCGAAGAATTCCCGCTGGCAGCGCGTCGTCGCCCACATCAGTTCCGACAACTCAAGCGATTGGCGGCTCGCCATCCTCGAATGCGACATCATCCTCGACGAGCTTTTGGATCACCTTGGCTATATCGGCGGCACTATCGGCGACAAGCTCAAGAACGCCAACCCGGGCGATTTCCGCAATCTCAACCTGGCCTGGGAAGCGCACAAGATCCGCAATGCCATTGCGCATGAAGGCCAGGACTTCACCCTGACCCAGCGCGAAGCCCGCCGCATTGTCGGACTCTATGAAACCGTTTTTCGGGAATTTGATTTTATTTGATTTATAAAGTATAGTGTTGTATACATAGCGGCCTGGTGGAACGGTACCACGGGAGGCTCATAACCTCTAAAACCAGGTTCGACTCCTGGGGCCGCAACAATAATTATCTTGATTGAAGAAAGAAGCGTGTCGTGATATGGTAGAGGACACGTCGGGGTAGCTCAGTCGGTAGAGCACAGGACTCATAAGCCTGGGGTCGTGGGTTCGATCCCCACCTCCGACACTATTGTATAACCTAGTTGACACAGTCAAAGCTCAGGCGTAGGATTTTACTCGGAACTGCTCTTTTAGGATTCTTTCATCACATCAATAGACAGATGGATCTGTCTTGGGTCTCGAAAGAGTGTAGTTTCCATATCGGAGTTTGCAGATGGCACATCTTGCATCACGCGACGGTTCCCGTCGCGAAAAGAGGGCGGGAGCCCTCATGGAACAGGGGTCTGATCCTTCGAAATCTCCTTGGCTCTTGCCGGAGCCGATCAGGGATGGATCGCTGGTTGTCGCGGTTGATGGGGTACTTATACCCGTGCGCCAACTCGTGGTTCCAGAGGATCTGATCGATCTCAGTCAGCCACATCTACCAAGGCTTGCCTCGTTCAGCTCACTTTCTGTACCTCCTGGTCGGAAGAAGGGGCGGAAGTTAAACCTCGGTTTGGGCAGTACTGCCGAAGCATTGATGTTGTCCGCCAGGGCGTATTGCTGATCTGGAAAGGAAGGGAGTCACCAAACTCTCATGAAGAAAAACAAGGGGTCACTTCGGTGACCCCTTCATCTTGCCCGGAGATTTGCCGAGATGCGGAAAATCTGTTACATTAGCCCTAATGCGGTCGTAGCTCAACTGGTTAGAGCACTCGCCTGTCACGTGAGAGGTTGCGGGTTCGAGTCCCGTCGACCGCGCAAAGAAATGCTATTTGAACCAAAACTACTTTGTGGTAGTCTGGGTTTAGAATTTAACAGAGAGGAGGTGGTGATGGTTGTGCTCATGGTTCAAAGAAAACCAGAACCGGTAAGTCGTGGCCCGCTTAATGAAGATGAGCGGCTTCAGCTTGAGAACTATCTTGAAGACAAGAATATCCAAGTGGTTCCCATAAGACCGAAGTCTTCAGAAGATCTGCTCACACAAACAAAGAAACGAGGGAATAACCAACAGATCGTTCTTCTGACAAGTACAATGTGGGTTGATGATAATCCGGTTATCATCATCGATCCGGACGATGTACTTGAAGGAGTGATGAGCGAAGGTTATACGGTTCTTACATTCACGCCCGACGGTATCGATAAGATGATTCAGATTGATCCGGAGTGATCTGAATATCATGAAGGTCCCGCTGCCAAGCCGGATCTTCTTTTTTTATAATTCTTAGCTCTGAAATAAAGATAGCGGTTTTTTCGTAGTATACTATAAAGCCTGTATGGCAGAACAACGCGACGAAGACATTGCTCTCATGGTTCAGCGAGGCGACACGGAGTCCTTCGGGCTGCTGGTAACGCGCTACGAGCCCAAAATGCTGCGCTATGCCAGGAAGTTCCTGTTCGGTTTCGGGCCGGACGATATCAAGGATGTCGTCCAGGACGTGTTCATAAAAGCCTATATGAACATCAAGAGTTTCGATACCGGCCGCGCATTTTCGCCCTGGCTCTACCGCATCGCCCACAACCAGTTCATTAACATTCTGCGCAAGCGCGGCACGGAGCATATCTCTTTTTTCGATGCCGATACGCTGTTTCCACACGCCGACCACGAAGATACCGAGATCCGGCGCCACGAGCTTGCCGAGCTCAAGGGCATGTTCGATGAATGCCTCGATAGGCTCGACCCGAAATACCGCGAGCCGATCGTCCTGTATTATTATGAAGAAGTCGGCTATCAGGAAATATCGCAGATCATGCAGATTCCCGTTTCAACCGTCGGCATCCGGTTGAAAAGAGGGAAGGTAGCCCTCAAGAAGATATTCGACACATTGCATCCACACCATGAATAACGAACCCCAGAAAAAATCAATACACGACAGCATCCTCAAAGCCATCGAAAACGGCTCGGTCAAGATGCGGCCGCGCTGGTACTTTGTCGGACGCACCGCGCTTCTCGCCACCGGCATCGTACTGCTTGCGTTCACGCTTATCTATATCGCCAGCTTCATTATCTTCGTGATGCATCAGACAGGCGCTTGGTTCGTGCCGAGTTTCGGCTTCCGAGGCGTCCAGGCCTTCCTCATTTCGCTGCCATGGGTCCTTATTCTCATCTCGATTATGTTCATCGTCATCCTCGAGACGCTTGTCCGAAGGTATTCATTTGCGTATCGCCGACCGCTTCTTTACTCGGCGCTCGGGGTCATTGGTTTGGTTATTGTGGGAGGGCTGGTTATTTCGGCTACGCCGCTCCATTCCTACTTTCTGCGGAATGCGCGAGAGGGCCGCTTGCCCATTGCCGGCGATCTCTACCGCGGCTACGGCATGCAGCGTTTCCATGATATCCATCCGTGCACGATTACCGGGATAACTAAAAACGGTTTCCAGGCCCAGTACTCCGATGGTACGATGATCACTGTCGTTATTACCCCGGAAACCCGCCTTCCGCTCGGTTCCGATTTCAAAGTGGGCGACTCGGTCGTGGTGTTCGGGGAACACGAGAGTGGCGCGATCGAAGCGCTCGGGGTGCGGAAGATCGATCAATTGCCGCCGGACACGAAATAAAACAGTACGCAGGAAGCGTATCAGTAGCGTTGGTATTTTAATTACTTTTAATATAGAGTGAAGCTATGAATAAAAAAACAGTCGGTACTGCGGTAGCTGTCGTTGCAGTCGGGTTAGTAGGAGTCCTTCTTTATTCGTCTCATGGCTCGCAAAATTCCGCCAGCTCAAATAGCAGCGCGGCTGCGGACATGTCGACCGCTATGCCTGCCGACCAGGGCGGGGATACGGCTGTAACCACTGCAACCACTACCACGACGGTAGCAACAGACGTCCAAACCGGGACAGTCAAGGAGTTTACTGTAACAGGAACCAACTTTGCATTCGCACCGTCCGCTATCACGGTAAACAAAGGCGATACGGTCAAGATCACCTTCAAAAATGCCAGCGGCTTCCATGATTTCAAGATCGACGCATTTAACGTTGCAACCAAACAAATACCGGGCGGCCAGGAGCAGACCGTGCAGTTTGTCGCCACAAAGACCGGAAGCTTCGAGTACTATTGCTCTGTCGGCAAGCACCGCGCGATGGGCATGAAAGGCACCCTTACAGTCCTATAAGAATTTCCGCTACTCTCTGTAAAGATATACTGTAAAATCCTGAGGCAAATACCCGATCACGATCTGCACGTTTGTGCAGATCGTTTTGCAAAAGTCGGCTACTTCGTTTGGGTCATATGCGGCATATGTTTCGTCGTCGATGTGGGCTTCGCGGTTGAGCATGTTGAATGCCAGGCCTTTCTTTGCTATGCCGTACATTTTTTCGATCATTGAAAAATAATAGTTCCTATTGTCGGCAACCTTGAAGCTCATGGCGCCGGATGCGATAACGTAGTCGTAGCGTTCTTCTACCTTGAATATGTCCTTGCATTCAAACTTCAAAGCAGGGAATTGCGCTTTGGCCCGGCTGATAAAATCCGGCACGATATCGATGCCGGTGTAGTCGGCGGCAATGCCGTGGGAAACCAGAAAAGCATAAAAGTCGCCGAGGCCCGAGCCGACGTCGAGCACGCTTTGGTTGTGGAGGTCCGCGATCTGGCTCAGGATCATGAACCTGGTCCGCTGGCCTTCTTTGCTCGACCAATGGACGCTGCGGGCATCGTGGTCGCCGTATTCGGCGAGCGCCTCTTTGTAATATGACAGAAGCCTGTTGGTGTCGTTTTGGAGCATGGCGTGTCTGGTAGTATACTAT